>JADIYI010000001.1 GCA_016705365.1 Gammaproteobacteria bacterium
CTTCTGCTCGCAATGCCTGGTTATGCGTAGCGAGATAGCTCCGTCGATGCGGAGGAAAAGCGAGAAATTGCCATCGCCCTGACCACCCGAACCGCCGTCCGCTCCAACTCGGTGAAGACACCGACGCCGAGAGCTCGCACCGTCTCGAGCATTCAGCGAGGGCCGCTGGGTTACGACGCCGACAATCGCCTGGTGGCGGCGTCGCGGAACCCTCGAAGCTGGCCCGCAGGCGCGACTCCATTTACGCCGCAATGCGCTGTGGGACGATGTTGTCGCGGTGACCGCCAATGACTTCGTGTTTGCCTGGCGCGAGGTGGTGCGGCCCGGCAATGCCGCGGAGTACGCGCCGCTGATGTTCCCGATCCGCAATGCCCGGCGCATCAATGCCGGTGAACTGGAAGCTGATGCTCGGCGTGCGGGCGCTCGACGATCACACTGCGGGTCGAATTGAGGGCCTTGCGCCCCTACTTCCTCGGCCTCACGGCGTATATCACCTACCGGCCGATTCGCGAGGATGTGTACCGGCGTTTCGGCGAACGCTTTATGCGGCAGAGGCGGGCAACCTGCGCTCGAAACGGTCCGTTTCGTCTTGGAGCGAATGGGTAACGGGCACGCCCAGCGTCTCGAGCGCAACCGCAATACTGGAACGTGGCGGCAATCGCGCTGAACGCGATCAACGTGCCCCTATATCACCGAGGGAACCGAGTTCCACCTTCAACCTGTTCAAGGGACGGCAAGATCGCGCTCGCACCGCTCGATGCACTCACGATGCGCGAAGCGCTGGCGCGACAGCATGAACGGAGCGCGCTTCACCGACGGCGCGTGAGCTCTATCGAGTTCAACCACCGTCCCGAGCGCCCGACGCAGCCCGCATCTGCGCAAGGCCCTGCAGCTCGCCTTCGATCCGGACACCTTCGTGGCGCATCGTGCGCATGCCCGGCAACGAACCGCCGATGCGCAGCCTGACCTGCCGGGCGGATCCAGGGAGAAAGGAGCTGTTCCGCCAGGAGCACCCGCCGCGCGCACTGCACACCGATATCGCACGGCGCGCCAGCAGCTGGAGCTGGCCAGGCAGGAACTCGGCGGATCCCGCGCTGGTGCTGCTGCTCGGCGACACGCCCGCGGCCGGCAAGCAGGCCGAGTATCTGCAGGACCTGCACCTGCGCACACTCGGCATCGAACTGAAACTCGACAAGCAGGTGTGTCCAAGCAGCGGCTGGAAGAAAATGACTGCCGGCGATTTCGACATGGTCGCCTCGGCGTGGGGCCCCGACTATGATGATCCGCTGACCTACGCGGACCTGTTTGCATCATGGAACATGAACAACGCGGACGCTATAGCAACCCGGAAATACGACCGCCGGGTCGGCATTTGCGCAGCGAAGCGTCGCGGCACCCGTGCGCAACGCGGCATTTGCGCGCATCCAGGATATCGTGATCGAGGACGCGGTGATCGTCGCGCTCTACGAGCGGCGGCTCTCCGCGTGCAGCATCCGCGACTTGGCGGCGTGAAGCCGCGGGTATTCGGCGGCGACCCCAAATCACCTACGCGTGCTATCAAACAATGAGCAGGTTCCCATGCTGCGCCATATCCTGAACCGCATCCTCTCGGGCCTGCTGACGATCTGGTTCATCGCCACCGCGACCTTCGTCGGCATGCATTCCGGTGCCCGGCGATCCGTTGCTCAACGCAAAGGCCCTGACCTCCCGGATCCGGCGCAATCGAGCAGCTCTACGGTCTCGACAAACCGCTCGCGCAACAATACCTGGATCCCATCAGCAACATGGCGCGTGGCGATTTCGGCATATCGTTCACCCAGCAGAACCGCCACGTCAACGACATCATCCGCGATCATTTTCCGGTGTCCGCGCTGCTCGGCGTACTGGCAATGCTGTTCGCGACACTGGGCGGTATCGTCTGGGGCGCGCTGACCGCGAACTACCGTGACCGGCGCCTGATATCGTGATCATGTTCCTGGTCGTGCTGTGCATATCGGTGCCGAGCTTCGTGTTCGCGGCGCTCGGTCAGCCTGCAATCCTGCGGCTCAACGAAGCGCTTGGCGTGTCGCTGCTGCCGGTGGCCGGCCGGGGGTGTTTCAGCCACATGATCGTGCCGACCACCTGCTCGGCCTCGGCACGATGGCTTTCCTGACCCGGCTGATGCGTTCCTCCATGCTCGAGGTTCGCGGCTCCGATTACGTGCGTACCGCGCGTGCCAAGGGCTCGCCGCTGCGCATCTTCTTCAGCCATCAACTGCGCAACGCCATCCTGCCGGTAATCACGGTGCTCGGGCCGGCGATCGCGGCGATCACCACCGGAGGCTTCGTGGTGGAACTGGTATTCGCGATTCCGGGGCTCGGGCGCTACTTCGTGCAGGCGGTGCAACAGCTCGATCACACCGTGATCATGGGGACCACGGTCTTTCGGCTCGTTCCTGGTGTTCATGGTGATCGTGGTCGACATCCTGTACGGGTTTCGTCGATCCCCGCATCCGAGTGGAGAAAGCCAACTGATGAGTGTCAGCAGCGGTTATCAGCCGGTGGCGGCGGATTTCCTGCCGCTGGCGCAAGCGAGCCAGGCGCGCAGATCAGCCGCCCTCGCTGTCGTACTGGCAGGATGCCTGGCGCCGGCTGAAACAGAATCCCGCGCGATGCTTTCGCTGCTGGTGGTGGCGTTCATGATCGCCGGCACCTGGTCGGACCGTTGCTGTGGCGGGTGAACCCCCGCACACCAGGTGCTGGACCAGATCTCCCAGGGGCCGAACCTGGGAATGTCGGCGCTATTGGTGGACGATTACGTCCGTGGGCGGGCCGCACGGTGACCGTTTCACCCACGCGCGCCGCCACGGCGGCCGATCTGGCGGCACCGTCCGCGATCACCGTCCATGGCCAGCCGACCACCGAGGCGGTGGCTTCCCGCACTGGACGCCGGTCGCGGGCGCCACGGGCTACGCGATCTATCGCCATGAATTGCCCGGCGGCAGCTTCGATCTCGGCTTGCCGCTGGGCGAGGTGGAGGGCAGGCACGGTCAGCTTCGAGGACCGGCTCGGACTCGAATCGCGCCGTTATTTCTACTCGGTAGTACCGTTGCTCGGGCACGAGGAGGGGCCCACCTATATCACGCTGGAGCAGCAGCTTCGCCAGGCGATCGCGATCTCGAGGCGCGCTATCGCGGCCTGGTCACGGAGCAGGGGGCAGCGATCGGCGAGGATATCCGCCTGGTCGCCCATCCGCTGGGCACCGATTACCTCGGCCGGGATAGTCCTCGCGCGCATCATCCAGGGGCCCGTACCTCGTTGTTCATCGGCGTCACCGCGCCGTTTCTCTACGTGTTGTTCGGCTTGTGTTATGGCGGCGTTTCCGGTTACTTCGGCGGGCGTATCGACAACGCCATGATGCGTTTCGCGGACTTCGTGATCGCGCTGCCCTTCCTGTTGTTCATGATCCTGTTCAAGGTCGCCTTCGGCATCGGGCCCGGCGAGAGCGGGGTGATGCCGATGCTGATGCACTGATCCTGCTCGGCTGGCCGGCATCCGCGCGGCTGGTGCGCGGGCAGGTGCTGCAGATCCGCGAGGAAGCCTACATCCAGGCGGCGCGCATGGGCGCGGGCACGCGGTATCTGATCTTCCGCCATATGGTGCCGAACGTGATGGGCGTGCTGCTGGTGGCGCTCACCTTCGCGGTGCCGAGCGCGATCTTCACCGAAGCCTTCCTGTCATTCATCGGCATGGGCGTGGTGCCCCCCACCCCCTCGTGGGGATCGATGTGCAACGACGGTATCCGCACCATGCTCGCGCACCCGCACGAGTTGATCGTTCCGGCGGTGTTCATCAGCATCACGGTACTGGCGTTCAACCTGCTCGGCGACGGTCTGCGCGATGCGCTGGATGCGCGCCTGAGGTCACGCTGATGAGCGATCCAGCGGTTTCAACGCCTGTGCCCGGTACGGTGCGTGACCTGGAGGTGGAATTCGCCACCTACGGGGCGTGGTCAAAGCCGTGCGCGGGGTGAGTTACGCGGTGGAGCGCGGGCGCACGCTGGCGGTGGTCGGTGGAGTCGGGCTGCGGCAAATCAGTCACCGTGCAGGCGATCATGGGGCTGATCGACATGCCGCCCGGACGCATCACGGGTGGCTCCGCGCGCCTGCTGGGGCAGGAGCTGATCGGCCTCGGCGCGCGCGATCAACCGCGTGCGTGGTGCGGCGTCGGCATGATCTTCCAGGATCGATGACCTCGCTCAACCCGGACCATGAAGATCAGCAGCCAGATCGCCGGAGACGCTGATCATCGCGGCATGGCCCGACGCGAGGCGCTGGCGCAGGCAGGTGCAACTGCTCGATCGCACCGCATCCCGGAGGCGGGCAAGCGCGCGAACCAATACCCCTTCGAGCTGTCCGGAGGCATGCTGCAGCGGGTGATGATCGCGATCAGCCTGGCCTGCAAACCAGCGCTGCTGATCGCCGATGAGCCCTCGACCGCGCTCGATGTCCGATCCAGAACCAGGTGCTGGAACTGATGCGCGAGCTCCAGCGCGAGGAAGGCATGGCCATCGTGCTGATCACCCACGATCTCGGGGTGGTGGCGCGCATGGCCGATGATGTGGCGGTGATGTACGCCGGACGCATCGTCGAATCGGGCCCCGTCGAGGATATCTTCTGTCGCCGCGCACCCCTACACCACGGGATTGGCGCGCGATGCCGGGCGCTGCGCGCACGCACCGGAAAACTGGTCGCCATAGCGGGCAGCCCGCCCGACCTGTTCGCGGTTCCGCCGGGCTGCGCCTATGCGCCGCGCTGCCCGCACGCGATGAATATCTGCGCGGTGCACGATCCGGCACCAAGCGCGCCCGGGCGCGCAACATCGGGCCAGTTGCTGGTTTGCACCACCCACAGGCCCCGGCAGTCGCCACGACCCCGCCCACGATGAGTGACACCCGATGAGCGTGCTGCTCGATATCCGCGATCTGAAGACCCACTTCCGTCCGGACCGCGCCAGACCGTGCACGCGGTCGACGGGATCACGCTCGCCATCGAGCGCCGCAAACCAGATCGTGGGGCTGGTCGGCGAGAGCGGCTCCGGCAAATCAACGCTCGGCAAGACCGTTGCGGGCTGCTGCCCAGGACCTCTTGGGAAATCCGCTACGACGGCAAACCGCTGCCGCAACGCTGTTTGGTGGCCGATTTCAGGCGTTACTCGCGCGAGATCCAGATGATCTTCCAGGATCCCTGCGCCTCGTTGAATCCGCGCATGACGGTAGAGGGAGATCATCGGCGAGGGGCTGCGTCTGCAGCCCGGCGCGACGCCCGACCATCGTGCCCAGGTGGCGCAATGGCTGGAGCGGGTCGGCTTGTCGGCGGATCACATGATGCGTTATCCGCACGGATTCTCGGGCGGGCAGCGTCAGCGTCTCGGCATCGCACGCGCCCTGATCGTGAAACCGAAATTCGTGGTCTGCGATGAGCCCATCTCGGCGCTCGATGTGTCGGTGCAGGCCCAGATCGTCAACCTGCTGGGCGAATTGCAGGCAACACTCGGCCTGACCCTGCTGTTCATTGCCCACGATCTGTCGATGGTGCGTTATATCTCCGGATCATGGTGGTGATGTATCTCGGAGCCCTGGTCAGGAGGAGGGCCCCGCGGACCAGGTCTATTTCGAGCCGCGCCACCCCTATACGCGGCTGCTGGTCGCCTCAATCCGGAACCTGACCCGCGGATCGAGAAGGCCCGCGTGCATGAACCGATCGTGGGCGATATTCCATCACCGATCAACGTGCCGGCGGGCTGTCGCTTTGCAGGCCGCTGTCCGGACGTGATGGCGCGCTGTCGGATCGAGACTCCCGGGTACCGCTCGCGCGAAGCCGGACGCATGATCGCCTGCCACCTGTACGACTGACTGGCGCGGTCATTTCCCGGCTTTTTTGCCCACCCCCGGCTGATTTGCCGGAAAAATGCCTCAATCCGGCATTTTGCGCTGTGCTAACCTCAACATTGCTTTCCGTTGTCCCTCGATAATAAAACGGGTACCGGCAATACCGGGATTGCCCGCAAAGCCCAGCGGCCCATCGATACCAGGGAATTCATGGCCAAACGACCCGGCGAAGTGCTGGAGCAACTGATCACGCGCCACGGCAGCGCGCTGGTGCGCTTTCTCAGCCGCAAGCTGGGCAGTGTCGACGATGCCGAGGAGATCGCACAGGACGCCTTTCTGCGCCTGCACCGGCTGGAAAATACCGACAATATCGACAATGCCCGCGCCTTCCTGTTCCAGGTCGCCTCCAACATGGCGATCGACCAGTTGCGCCGTCGCCGCCTGCACGCGCGCTATGTCGCGGACGAAAGCGGGCGCCTGAACGATGAAACCGAGCCGCAGACAGCGGCCACGCCGGAGGCACTCGTCACCGCACGCGAACAGGTGCGCCTGGTCTTCCAGGCGATCGAACAGATGCCGTTGCGGCCCCGCCAGGCGCTGATGCTGCACCGTGTCAAAGGCCTGTCCTATGCCGAAATCGCGCGCGAGATGGGCGTTTCCGTGAGCAGTGTCGAGAAATATATTCTCGAGGCGCTGAAACATTGCCGTAGCACGATGGTCCCATAGTCGTCGGTGGGTGCATCAGCACATCGATTTGAAGACAAGTCAAAAAATTCTCCTCATACTGCGGAGGCTTCCGGGGATTCGTTCGTCTTGTTATTGGAACCCCGAGAAAAACCGCCATTGATTGCACCATGAACAGCAACGCCGACAAGACCCGCGACCCGCTCGACCAGGCAGCGGCCTGGATTGCGCGCTTGCGTGCCGATGACGCGGATCTTGCCGACCGGCAGGCCTTTGCGCGGTGGCTGGCTGCAGACCCGGTGCACGCCGGGGCGTTCGACACCATGCTCGAGCTGTGGTGCGACCTCGGCATGCTGCAGGTGTTGCCTGTCGCAGTGCCACAATCTTCCGCCACGCGTACCCGCATTGCGCGCTGGCGCGTACCGCTGGCATTGGCCGCTTCGCTGGCTTTCCTGGCCCTGCTGCTGGTCCCGCGCCCCGCGACCCGGATACCGCTCGAGTTGCGCACACCGATAGGAGGCTTCGAGCAGGTTCGGCTCGAGGACGGCAGCCAACTGACCCTCAACACCGATACCGCGCTCGACGTCGTCATGGGCAATGACGCGCGGGTGACGCACCTGGTGCACGGCGAAGTCTTCTTCCGGGTGGCACCGGATGCGGAGCGTCCGTTTACCGCGGTATGCGCAACGGCGGCGGTCACGGTGCTGGGCACCGCGTTCAATGCCAGTTGCGACACGAATGCGATGAACGTGCTGGTCGAGGAAGGCGTGGTGCGCTTCGGGGCCTGGCCCGCGAACAACGGCGAGGATCGCCTGCTGCACGCGGGTGACAGGGCGCGCTTCGATCCCCGTACCGGCACGTTGCAGGTGGACGCAACCGGATCGTCCTCGTTGCTGGCCTGGCGCAACCGGCAACTGGTGTTCGAGGACGTGACGCTGGCAGTGGTCATTGCCGAATTGCAGCGCTACATGAAACCCACCCTTAGCATCGTGAACAAAGACGCAGCCGCGATGCATGTCTCCGGCGTGTTCAGCACCAGCGAACCGCTGCTCACGCTGCAAGCGCTGGAAAAAAGCCTCGGGATCACGGTCGATGGGCCCGAGCAGGGCCCCTTGCTGATCGGACTGCACAAGGACTGACCCGCCTCTTGCCCACGCCTTTGCCGGCGTCTTTTGCTATCTTTGCGTCTTTCGGGCACGCAGACCCGCGCGCTGTCCGGCCTGCAAGCACGGCGGAGACGGATGTCGCAATCGCTTGTCAATCCAAATTCGCTTTCGGGGCCATCGTCCTGCGTGCCCGCGCTGTTGCTGTGCCTGATGCTGTGCTCGACGGGAGTTGCCGCGCGCGAGGCACGGGTAGCGATCACGTTGCAGGCCGCTGCGCTTCCCCAATCGCTGATCGAACTCGCGCGCCAAGCGGATCTTTCGCTGGTGTTTGCGACCGCCAGCGTACCACTCACGCCCCGCCCCGCCATGACCGGCATCATCGAGCCCCGCGAAGCGCTCCGGCGACTGCTGCAGGGAACTGGCCTGGTGGCGGAGTTCCTGGGCGAGCGCGTGGTCTCGATCGGACCCGAATGCGCGGACGCCGTCAGCTGCACCGCGACGCCGGCGACGGATACCGGGATCGAGCGGATGGATACCCGCGAAATCGAGCAAACGATCGTGCGCGCGCGTTTGCTCACCGGCTCGCACATCAGCCAGGCCAATCACCTCGGCACGGCACCGGTCGATATCATCGGCGCCCCCGAGATCGAGGCGAGCGGCGCACAGAGCCTGGGCGATTTGCTGCGCTTCATGCCGGCCGTGATCGGCAACCAGACCAGCACCGCGATCAGCAACGGCGGTGACGGCACCGCCTCCATCACCCTGCGCGGACTTCCGGCCAGCAACACGCTGGTGCTGGTCAACGGCCGGCGCAGCAGCAACGACGGGATAGGGACCGATGCCTTCGATCTCAACACACTGTCACCATCCGCGGTGGAGCGGATCGAGATACTGAAGGACGGGGCCTCGACCGCGTATGGATCGGATGCCATCGCCGGGGTGGTGAATATCATCCTGAAACGCGATTTCGACGGCCTGCAACTGAGCACCCAATACGGCCAGGCAGAGCGCGGCGACGGTGAAACCCGAACCACCAACCTGTTGTGGGGGGATCACTGGAGCCGTGGCTCGGTACTGTTTTCAGCCTCGGTGTTCGACCAGTCCCGGATATGGGCCAGGGATCGGAAGGTTTCACGCAATGCGGATGGTCGCAGCCGCGGCGGCGCCGATCTGCGCTCCAGTGCCACGCCCGCAGCGCGCATCGCGCTGGATCGGGGCGCCGTGATCCTGCGCAATCCCGGTGGCGAGTATCTGTCCGGTACCGAAGCGGCGGATTTTCGCCCGGTCGAGAGCAACGACCTGTTCAATTTTCCGGATTACTCGTCCACGCGGGTGCCTTCGCAACGCACCAACCTTTACGGCAGCCTGCAATTCGATCTGCACGAGCGGCTCACCGCATTTGCCGAGCTGGGATACTCCGACAACGAGTCCGATGCCACCCTGGCACCCACCCCGGTATTCACCGCCTTCGAGGCCCTGCCGCTCACGGTCGCGGCAGACAACGTCTACAACCCGTTCGGGGTGGAGTTCGAGGACGTCCGCAAGCGTTTTCTCGAGCTCGGGCCGCGCCGCCAGGATGACAGCTCCGAGACTGCGCGCCTTGCCCTCGGTCTCCAGGGTTCCGGCCAGGACGGATGGGAGTGGGATGCGTCCTACACCCTGGAGCCGCGCGGAGGCAGAACAATCGATGGACGGCCTGATCGACGGCGACCGTCTGCAACAGGCGCTGGGGCCGGCGGCCGGTTGCGACCCGGCCCAGGCCTGTATACCGGTCAATCTGTTTGGCGCGCCGGGAGCTCTCGATCAGCCCCAGCGTGAATTCCTGCTCGCCTCCACACACGTCGACGGCTATGCGGAACTGCAGGGAATCGAGGCCAATCTCAGCGGGCCACTGCTGCGCCTGCGCGCCGGCGAGCTGATGGTTGCGACCGGCAGTTCGTATCGCAGAGAATCGATCGGCTCGAAGGGCGCGGCCGCGAACCCGCGCGTCGCGATCGGCGGCAGCGACGTGGTCGCGAGCTCGGGCGATCGCGAAGTGCAGGAACTCTGGGGCGAAATGCTGCTGCCCCTGTTTGCGGCGGCACCGCACCGCCATCACCTGGATCTCGATCTCGCCGCACGCTATTCGCATTACAGCGATTTCGGCGGCAGCACCAACGGCAAGATTGCCCTGCGCTACCGCCCCGTTACCAGCCTGATGGTGCGCTCGAGCTGGTCGCAGGGTTTTCGCGCACCCTCGCTGCTCGATCTGCACGCCAGGACCAGCCAGACCCAGGCATTCCTGAGCGATCCCTGCGCGATGCCGGCAAACGTGGGCGTACTGCCCGGTTGTCCGCAGCCCGGTGATCCGTCGCGCAACCAGTTTCTGACCATCATCGGCGGCAACTCCAGACTCGACGCCGAGACGTCGCAGAACCGGATGCTGGGCGTGGTCTGGACCCCGGAAATCGTGGGCGGGCTGATGCTCTCGGTGGATGCGTTCCGGATCGACCTCAACGACGTGGTCGATGCCAGCGCGCAATATGTACTGAATCAGAATGCCGCCAGCGGTGCCTTCGCCGATCGCGTGCAGCGCGATGCCAATGGCAACCTGCAGCGCGTGGTGGCGACCAACATCAACGTCGGCGAGCGCCGCGTCACCGGTCTCGATATCGGGCTGCACTACCGGCTCCCGGCGCTGCCGATCGGGCGGATTGCCTTCGATCTGGACACTGCGTATATCCATGAGTACCTGAACCAGTTCGACCCGTTGGCGCCGCGCACGGACCTGGCCGGCACATTCATGGACGAGGCCTCGGAGGGCATGGGTGCGATCCCCGAGTGGAAATCGCGGCTGGCGGCCTACTGGAATCGGGCCTGGTGGGACGCGAGCTACCGCATGTACCTGGTCAGCGAGCTGCAGGAGAACGTACCGAACAGCGATCGCCACCGCAGCATAAATCCCTGGGTGGTACACGATGTGCAGATCGGGCGGCGCTTCGCGCTTTTCGAGGGCCTGCGGGTCGGCATCGGCATCGACAACGTGCTGGACGAGCAGGCGCCGTTTGCCGCGAGCGCTTTCAATGACAACCACGACGGGCGCACCCACGACTTGCGCGGACGCTACTGGTACGCCAAGCTCACCCAGGATTTCTAGCCCGGACGAGCTTGCGTACCCTGGTGGTGCGCCAATGCCTTGCCCCTTGATTCCTTCTTATGGCTTCCCGATTGAGCGACAACAGACACCCGACCGACCTTCTGCGCAACGCGCTCCGGCTGCACCGGGAGGGGAACGTCAAACAGGCTGCAAAGAGCTGCCGGCAGATCATTGCGCTCGATTCAAGGCACATCGGCGCCCTCGAACTGTTGACCCGGTGCCTGGTCCAGGGCAACGAACTCCCCGGAGCCATCGACACACTCGACTCGCTGATTCGCGCGAACCCGCAGGAGCCAAAGTACTTCACCAAGCAAGCCGAGCTGTATCTGCAGCTGCAGCAACCCGCGCGTGCGATCGATGCTTACCAGCGCCTGCTGGCCGTACACCCCGCGATTCCCCTGCTGCACTACCGATTCGCGCAGCTGCTGTATGCAACCGGACAGCCGAACCGGGCAATCGAGGAATACGAAGCGGCGCTGAACCTGGGTATCGATCAACCCGAGGAAGCCCTGGTCTGCCTGTCCAATATCCACACCGCCCTGCATCAACAGGGCAAGGCCATGGCACTGCTGCGGCGCGCGCTCGGGATAAATCCGGATTACCTGATCGCGCTGTTCAACCTGGCAACCCTCACCGAGGAAACCGGGGACAAGCCCGGCGCCCTCGAGCTGTATGGCAGGGTGGTGCAACTGCAGCCCACCTTCGACCAGGCTTTCGCCCGGCTGGCCAATCTCCGGGATTTCGACCGTAACGACGACCCGCTGATTGCCAGCATGCTGGCCAATCTCCGCTCCCCCGCGCTTGGCGACGCCGCGCGCGAGAGCATCCATTACGGCCTCGGCAAGGCCTTCGACGACTGCGGCGACTACAACGCGGCATTCGAACACTACGCGAAAGCCAACCGTTTCGGCCGCGCGCGGATGCCCGCGTACCAGCCGGCTGCCCAGGAGCAGATGGTGGATTCCATCATCGCGCATTGCTCCGCCCGATGGTTCGGGAAGGCAAGAGTCGCCTCGGATGCGCGGCCCATCTTCATCTGCGGCATGTTCCGTTCCGGCACCACGTTGCTGGAGCAGGTGCTGGGGGCGCATCCGCTGATCACCAGCGGCGGAGAACTCGCGTACTTTGCGCGCTGCTGCGCCGGCGGCAAGCTCGCGCCCTACCCGAGCGCGCTGGCGACACTGGGCAACGGGGTTCTGCAGGAGGTTGCGGACGGCTATCTCGCGTACCTCGAAGAGCGCTTTCCGGGTGCGGATCGCGTGACCGACAAGCGGCCGGACAATATCCTTTTCCTGGGTGTCATCAAGGCGCTGTTCCCGGGTGCCCGGATCATCCACGCGACACGGCACGCGCTCGACAACGCCCTGTCGGTCTATTTCCAGAACCTCGACGAGAAATTCAATTACGCCACCGACCTCGCGCACATCCTGCACTTCAATGCGCAGCTGCAGCGCCTGATGGGGCATTGGAACACCCTCTTCGGTGACGATATCCTGCAGATACGCTACGACGAGTTCGTGACGGACCAGCAGGCCCAGACCCGGCGCCTGCTGGCCTTTTGCGGTCTGCCGTGGCATGAAGACTGCCTCGCGTTTCACGCCCGCGACAGCACGGTAAGAACGGCGAGCCTGTGGCAGGTTCGCAAGCCGCTCTATCAACGCTCATCGGGGCGCTGGCTCAATTATCGAGCGCACCTCGAACATCTCGTTGCCCGCGCCGGGGCAATCGATGGCCATCCACCTTCAACAACCCCGAAGGGGACAGGAGAACGGGTTTGAACAAGATGTTGTTGCCGCGCAATCTGTGGCTCGCCGCGATCGGCACCGTGCTGGGCTTGCAGGCGGCTGTCGCCGCCGAAGACCTGAATGTGCGTGATCTCATGAGCGCCGACGAATTCAGGGCGGCCGGGCTCGAGCAGCTCAGTCAGGAAGAAATCACCGCGCTCAACGCGTGGCTGCTGCGCTATACCGCGAAGGAGGCGCCCATTTTGCGGACCAGCAATGAAGTCGTGCGCGAGGAGGTGCGCAAGGTCGAGGCGGAGGTGATCAGGAGCCGCATCGACGGAGATTTCGCCGGATGGTCCGGCAAGACCGTGTTCGTGCTGCAGAACGGGCAGGCCTGGCAACAACGGATGGGCGGCAGCTGGCGCCACCACGCAAATGCCCCGGAAGTTGAAATTCGCAAGAATTTCATGGGCTTCTGGGAAATGAAGATGGTGGACGGGGTCGCCTGGTCGGGGTAAAGCGCCTCCGCTGAGGCTTTGTGGGTAATTTTGCGGCTGAGCTGCCGGATCATTCGTCGCGAGCGCGCCGCAAACAGGATGTCGGCACCCCGCTCCAATACCGGGCTCTCCTGCCAAAACTGCTTCAACCCGTTGATAAATAATATTTTCCGCTCGCCTCCAGCCCAATTGAAGGCTTGCCGGGCAAACTCCTCTCAGAATTTCATGAATATACGCCCGCCGATTGAGGGAAACCGCAGCCCGCTCGTCTCATGTTCGCAAATCGCGATTTTCGTGAATCGCCGTGTGCCTAACCAAACAACATGAGGGGAGCAACCTATGTTCAAAAAATCACGCCTTGCGCTATCTATCGCTACGGCCGTGGGAACCATCGTATCTACCGTCAGTCCATCCGCGCTTGCCCAGGAAGCAGCCAGCACCATGGAAGAGGTCATCGTTACCGGTTCGCGTATCAAGCGCAGCGATATCGACAGCATCAGCCCCATTTCGGTGTTCGACGAAGCGGCACTCGATGCGGCCGGCAACACGACGCTGGAGCGATTCCTGGTCAACCTGCCATCCGTATCCGGCGCCGATTTCGGCTCGGGTATCAATAACGGCACAGCGGGGTGGGCAACGGTATCCCTGCGTGGTCTCGGACCCAACCGGACCCTGGTGCTGCTGAACGGCAACCGCATGTCCTCGGCGGGCGTAAACGGCTTCGTCGATCTCAACCTGATCCCCTCGTCGGTCATCGAGCGGGTCGAGGTATTGCGTGACGGTGCCTCCACGACCTACGGTTCCGATGCGATCGCGGGCGTGGTCAACCTGATCACCAAGACCGACTTCGACGGCGTCGAGCTGGAGTATCAGTTCGACGAGACCGGCGAAGGCGACGGCCAGCAAAAGCTCGCCGCCATCACCTTCGGCAAATCCTTCGATCGCGGCAACGTGCTGGTCAATGCACAATGGCAGCGACGCGACGAGATCTGGCAAGGCGACCGGGATTTTTCTGCTTGCCCGATACGCGAAGGCCTGGACGACAACGACCACCTCTACACCTACTGCGGAGGCTCGGTCGCCTCTTACCCGGGCTCGGCCTTCGTCGCATCCAATGGCTACAGCGATGGCCTGATCAAGGATCCCGTGACCGGGCAGGTTCGCGTGTTCGATGGCGAGACGGACGCCTTCAACTTCGCTGCCGCGAGCCTGATGGTGACCCCGCAGGAGGTGTACAGCGTTTTCGGGCAGGCAAACTACGACCTGATCGAATCCAGCGCGGCCGGCTCGGTCAGTGGCTTCGTGGAGACCCAGTTCTCGAACCGCACCTCCAGCCAGCTGCTGGCGCCGGAAGCCACGTTCTGGGGCTCCGAAGTGCCCGTCACCAACCCCGGCAACGTGTTCGGCGAACCCGCCTACGTCTATCGTCGCCTGGTCGAGACCGGCGGTCGCCGCGCGGTCCAGGATGTCGACAGCTACCGCATACTGAGTGGCCTGCGCGGCGAGTTCAACAACGGCTGGTCGTGGGATCTGTCCTACAACTATTCGAAGTACAAGGACAACGCCCAGGACAAGTTCCGTGGCATGCCGGAGCGGATGAACATCCTGATCGATCCGGATCTGTGCGCCGCGGACCCTGCCTGCCCCGGTGTATGGGATCCCTTCTCGCGTGACACCCTGACCCAGGAAATGCAGGCCTACGGACTGGCGAACCCGCTCAGCACCGACCAATCGCGTCTGCGGATCCTGCAAACCAACCTTGCCGGCGATTTCGGCGGGCTCGAGCTGCCCGGCGGCAAGCCGCAATGGGCGATCGGTTACGAGCACCGCTCCGAGGAAGGCAGCCTCTCCTATGACGACAACGTGCTGGCGGGCAACGTATACAACTACGCGGGCGCGAACACCGAGGCAGAGTACGAGGTGGACGAGTGGTACGGCGAATTGCGCATACCGATCCTCTCGGGCGTACCCTTTGCCGAGGTGCTGACGGCGGAAATTTCCGCCCGTAATTCCGATTACGACAATCTCGAAGACGACAGCACTGTGTGGAAATATGCCCTGGAGTGGGCACCGATCAGGGATGTGCGGCTACGCTACACGTATGCCGAAGGTTTCCGCGCCCCGAACATCGGCGAGATCGCTTCGCCGGAAAACCAGACCGCGGCATCCTATCGCGAGCCGTGTCAGAACTGGGGCGCCAATACCAATGCCACGGTTCGGGCCAATTGCGCCGCCGACGGCCTTTCCCCGACGTTCAGCCCCTCTTCGGACCAGGCATTCAGCCTGTCCGGAGGCAACCCGAACCTCGAACCGGAAGAGTCCGAAACGCAGACCTATGGCGTGATCTGGACCCCGAGCTTCCTCGAAGGCTTCGCCGCAACACTCGACTGGTACGATATCCAGATCGATGGCGCGATCGGCGCGCTCGGTGTCAACGATATCGTCCAGGGCTGTTATACCAGCGACAATTTCTCCTCGCCGCTGTGCGCGCTGATCCTCGGTCCCGACGCGGTAGGTGAAAATCCGAACCCGAACTCGCCGCGCCGCAACGTGATCAGCAACATATCCGGCGCTGACCTGCGGATCGGCAACCTGTCGACCTTCGAGACCCAGGGCCTGGATTTCTCGACCACCTACACATTCCAGAACGTATTCGAGGGCATGCTGAATCTCGGCCTGTACGGCACCTACCTGGATTCGTACGAATACACCTCTGGCCCGGGCATTCCGGCGACCGAGCTATCGGGCTATTTCGGCACCGACCCCTACCAGGGCGACGTTCCGGCCGCCTTCCCCGAATGGAAGATGAACTTCACCGCATCCTATTCCCGCAACAACTGGGGCGGCAGCTACACGGTTCGCTGGTGGAGCGGGGTGGATGATGTCGACACCACCTGCAAAGGTGCCCAGGTGTCCTGCGATATCGGCGACTATGACTATCATGATGTCCAGGGCTACTACGAGTGGAAAAACGTCACGTTTACCGCCGGGGTACGTAATCTGTTCGACGAGGACCCGCCTTATGTCTCCAACAACGGCGACATGAACACGATCAACTTCAACTACGACACGGCCGGGCGCTACTACTACACCCGCGTGGCCCTGAAGTTCTGATACGACGTGGTTCACGGGTCATGGAATCCATGGCCCCTTGCGACAAGCCCCTCCCTGCGAGGGGCTTTTTTTTGGGTGCCATGAGCGTCGTCTCCCAATAGAATCTGACCGGCAAACAACGAACGAGTCGCGAGCTGACTCAGGGCGCAGCAAGCCGCTCCAGAATATTTTCGCCGCCGACGCGAAAATCACCGATCGTCTCGACCAATTGGCTGAACCCCGCTCGTTCGGCCTCGCTGAGCGCGGGGTTCCACAGATCCATCAGCAGTATCACCCGCATGTTGTCACTGCGGTTCCAGGCCTCGTGCTCGAAGGTGTCATCGAAAACCATTACCTCGCCTTCGCGCCAGACATGGGGCGGATCGCCGATCACGTTGAGTGTGCAGTCAGGCGGGACAATCAATGGCAGATGCGCCACTACGCGCGCGTTCGTGACGCCGCGATGCGGCAGTATATGTGCCTTCGGACGCAGCACGGAAAACAGGATCTCCGGTGCGTGGTCGCGGATCAGCGCACGCGGCAACGCGTCGATGCTGCGGGATGTCACCGGGCAATGCGCGCAGTTCTCGTCGAATCGCTTGCCGTGACGGTAGAAAAAAAACGCGTCCCACCCGCCTTCTCCAAGCTCGCTGCTGACCAGGCTGCGGAGCTGTCCGTACTCGTGAAAGGGTTCGATGCCGCGACCGGCCGCAAGCATCGCGAGCATCTCCTGACGGATCGCGGCGGTACTGGCCTCCAGTTCCTCGATCCAGGGAAAGCTCGCTCGCGCAAGGTAGGGACGGGTCGGCAAATCGGGAAAATACAGGAACTTGGGACGCTGGCGAGGATCGCCGCTGTCCGCAGCGATTTTCCCGAGATAGATCGCCAGGCATTTGCGCACGCGCTCCATCTCGCCGGCACCAAAGCGCTCCACCAGAGGTGCCAGTGTCTGCGTGAATATCCGCTCGCGCGCGGCGTCGACATAATCCATCGCGTGCACGATGCGTGCGGACAACGAGGCCGGCGTGGTTTCACGGTTGCGCCAGCTGCCCCTGGCCTGGGCCTGCAGGATGGCACGAAAATAAGCCATTGCCGCGCCATCGTGATCGGCGCCGGCTTCGAGCAGCTCGCCAAGGCATAGCGCCGCAGTGTAGTTGTTGCCATCGAGCCGCAACGCCTCGGGCAAAGCGCGCAAGGCCTCGGCGTCATCACCAGCCGCACGGCAGGCGACTCCCAGATTCAGCCATCCCTGGCTCGCCGTGGCGTCGATTTCCAATGCCAACCGGCAAAAGTGCACGGCCTCTGTCCCGGAATCGTTCGCGAAAGCGCGGGCAGCGAAATAGCGCGCGGCTTCCAGCCGTGCCGGTGCGGATTCATGCTCCAGCGCTTCCTGATAAAGCCGGTTTGCGGCATCGAACTGCTGCTGCTGTGCATGCCCGCGCGCATTGATCAACAGATCATCGATATTCATGCCCAAAGTACTCTGGTCCCGATACCGTGATTGTGGCTCACTTGCAGCATGGAGTCTGTACCGCCATGTCACGACAGGCAAACAGTCATGACCGCTACGCGAGTTTCCGCAAACCGGCCATACTGACAACATGGATCCACTGTCCGCCTTTTTTACCCTGCTGTTCGTGATCGCGATCCGCATGGTGTTCCCGCCGGAATCGGGCAGCGTGAACCGAATGCGTCTGATAGCGCTCACGGCGCTGCTGCTGGCGTTCTGTGCCGCCTGCACGCCGACACTGCACGGTTCGGCGGCCGGGCGCCCGGCCAGCGACACGCTCGACGAAAGCAGCGCGCGCCTGCGCGCAATGCAGTTGAGCGAGGTCAGCTATGAGCTCGATATGCAACTCGACGCCGGCTCGCCCGAATACCGTGGTGAGGTCATCATTCGTTTCGGGTTCAACTCGCGCGGAGCACCGCTCACCATCGACTTCGGCGGCGGCACCGTGGAAGCCATGTCCGTCAACGGCGGATCTTTCAAGGCCGCCGATTACAACGGTTTTTTCATAACGGTTCCCGCGGCGGCGCTGCGTGCGGGAAGCAACGACGTCCGCATCCGTTACCGCCACCCCTGGAGCACGGAATCCTCGGGACTGTTCCGCTTCACCGACCCCGAGGATGGGCGCAGCTATGTCTACACCGATTTCGAAGCCTACGCGGCGAATCGTGCCTTTCCCTGCTTCGACCAACCCGATATCAAGGCCAGCTATACACTCGGCGTGGAGGTCCCGGCCTCCTGGCAGGTGATCAGCGCTACCCGGGAAACCCGGGTCAGCGATTCCGGTGACACGCCGCTGGACCTTTGCCCGGAGCGCCCGCTTCAGCACCTACCTGTTCAGCCTGCATACCGGCGAATACCAGGTCTGGGAGGACCGTGAAGCGCGTATCCCGTCACGCCTGTTCTGTGCCGGTCGATGACTGGTTCCGCTGGACACGCGCCGGCTTCGGATTCTTCGAAGACTACTTCGGCATTGCCTATCCCTTCCTCAAGTATGACCAGGTCCTGGTACCGGAATACGCCTCCGGCGCGATGGAAAACGTCGCCGCGGTGGTCTTCGACGAAAACCTGGTCGGGCGCGGCCAACTCACCGCTACCGCGCGCGAAACCATCGCCAACACCATCCTGCACGAGATGGCGCATATGTGGTTTGGCAACTTGGTGACCATGCAGTGGTGGAACGGCTTGTGGCTGAACGAGAGTTTTGCCAATTTCATGGCATTCCTCGCCCTTGCCGAAGCCACCGAGTTCAGGGACGCCTGGCACAGCTTCTACGCCTCCGAGAAAACCTGGGCCTATCGTGACGATGCGCGCGCGACCACGCACCCGATCGAGGTGGTGGTGGCGGACGCGCGCAGTTCCTTCGCCAACTTCGATGGTATCTCCTACGGCAAGGGTGCCGCGATTCTCAAGCAGCTGTACTTCCTGCTCGGGCCGGAGGCCTTTCGCAGCGGCGTCAGCGCGTATCTGCGGGAACGTGCCTGGCGCAACGCCCGGCTCGAGGATTTCGTGGCCGCGCTGGCGCAGGCAAGCGGACGCAACCTCGATGCCTGGACACGCGAATGGTTGCTCGCAGCAGGCACCAATACCGTCCGCGCCACGGTGCAATGCACAGCCGGCCAACTGCAATCCCTGACCCTGCTGCAGAGCGCTCCCGCGGCCCGTCCGCAGTTGCGCTCGCAGCGCCTGGAGGTGGCGCTGTATCGCGAGGGCGACGGCAGCCCTTACCAGGTGATCGACACGGTTGTAGCGGGCGCCAGCACCGCGGTTTCCATACCCGGACAGATCGCCTGCCCCGATTTCGTCTGGCCCAACCACCAGGACTGGGCCTTTGCCCGCCTCGGCCTCGGCCCGGCCGATCTCGACTTCCTGCAACGCAATCTCATGCAGTTCGACGATCCGCTGATGCGTAACATGATCTGGCAGACGCTATGGCATATGGTCGAGGACGGCACCCTCGCGCTGCCGGACTTTCTGCAACTCGCACTGCAGTTCGAGGCGGCAGAGCATGATCCGCGCACCCTGGCGTCCATCCATTACCGTATAGCGGCCGCCTTCGACCTCGCTCTTCGGATCGGTGCCGCCGGCGGTCTGCCGGTGGCGGTCCCCGAACTGATGCAGCAACTGCGGCGCGATGCGTGGTGGGAGGTGCTGACCGCCGCACCGGCCAGCGACAGCCAGAAAATCTGGCTGGATCATTATCTGCGCATCGCCGGAGGCGACGAGGATCTCGACGATCCTGGGCGCGACTACTGGGCGAGGATCGGGAACGCTCGGCTGGAGCCTCGATCAGCCACGCCGCTGGACGCTGCTCGGCTATCTCGCGGCAGGCGGCTACCCCGGTGCATTGCAGCTGGCGCAAGCCGAGCGCGCGCGCGATCCGTCGTCCAGCGGAGAGCTTGCCTGGCTCGGAGTACAGGCAGCACTACCGGAGCTGCCCCTGAAAGGCGCGATGCTCGAGCGGCTGATCGGCGGGCAAGCGGACAATACGGCAGCTTCGCCCGCCATCATGAACCATCTTTTCCCGCCCTCGCAGATGGCACTGCAACGGGTATTTGCCGCTCGCATCCTGGCTGCGCTGGCGCTGCTCGACAGCACGCGCTCGGAGTACTTCATGGCGGATTATGTGCGGCTCTTCCCGGTACTGTGCGACACCGCAAGCGCGCAGCTGCTCGCGGCAGCCCTTGCCTCTTCCGCACCGCTCGGCAAACTGACGCACGACGGACTTGTCGTTGCGCTCGAAGACAATGACCGGTGCATGGCCATCCGGGATGCAGAACTACAGATCAGGCCCTGAAGCGCGCTCACAGGACGCGACGCAGCGGTTCGGCAACCAATGCTACAGCCATGAGGCCGAGCACCATGATGCCGACGAGCCAGGGGACCTGTGCGGACCGCAGCAGCAGGTTCACAAAGGGAGCGAGCGGAAACTGGCTCGCGGCCACGGCCGATCCCGTCGCAGCTCCCGTGACCAGGATCCAGTCGGAACGCGAACCCGCCTGACGGGGTGCCGGTGGCAATGCCCGCATCACGCGCAGAGTGAAGCCGTCATCGTCAATATGAGGCTCCGCCGCGCCTGCCAGCGCACGTTCCAGCCAGTCTTCATTCATTGCTGAACCCCCCCTGCCAGTCGCTGAGGATTTCCTGCAGCTTCTGGCGGCCTCTCAGTACATGTGTTTTGACGGTCCCCACGGGCATTGCCATGATGTCCGCGATTTCCGGGTGTGAAAACCCGCGCTGAAGCGAAAAGTGTACCGCATCACGCTGCGCCTGGCTGAGCTGGCGCATCGCCGCATCGAAATGATCCATGAACTCGCGCGCCTCATGGTCTTCGCCTGCGCTCGGATGCTGATCGCCGATCTCCTCGGTCGCGGGCTCGTTGCGGCGCAGCTCGTCGAGAAAGCAGCGATAGGCGATGCGATAGATCCAGCTGCGAAAGCTGCTGTCGCGCCTGAAGCTGGCGATCGAACGATACGCCCTGATGAAGGTTTCCTGGGCAAGGTCATCGGCCAGCGCGATATTGCCACGCGTGAACCGGCGCAGCGAATTGCGGACGTCCGACTGGTGACGCGCGACCAGCATCGCAAAGGCATGACGACCGTCATGCCCCGCCGCACGCGCGACCAGCTCCTCATCGCTCGATTCCACCGGCCGGCAGTTCCGGAGTCAGGCTACCGCGGAGCTGCCGACGTTCGGCTTCTCGATCTTCCATACCACGATCTGCGCGATACCGATGCACAGGGGTATCAGGCCGATGCTCGCCACATCGATGCCCGACACCAGGTAGAGCCAGACACAGACGGCCACCCCGATCGCGATATTCACCGTGCCACGCGCCAGTGCGCTCTTGCCGTTCTTGCCCTTGTCGAGCGCGTCGAGCAGTTCCACCGGTACATCGCGTCCCTGTTCGATGATCTTGTCGATGGTCTGGTGTACCAGCTGGCGCTTGCGACGGTTGTTGAAACTGATGATCGTCACGATCAGCACCGGCCCGCCGAACAACAGCACGATCGCGAGCACTGCGGGAATGATCTCGGAATCGAATCCGGATTCCGCCTTGTGCACGACGGTGCGCCCTTGCTTGAGCCCCTCGATGTCCCTGATCGCCGCACGCAACTCGCTCATATCCTCGTCATCGAGCTCGCTGCGGATGCTTTCCGGAAGGCGCCCGAGTGCCGCTTCGAGTTTGCCGATCACGCGCTCCACTTCCCTGTCCGCCGGGCTCGATTCCTCATCATCGGCGTCCACGGTAATCGTGATGCCACGAGCTTTGGACGCCGCACCGGCATCATCCTCGTCGCCGCCGAATTGCAGACGGAAGGAAGCGCTCTTGGCGGATTCGGCATCGGTGCTCGCCGGCGCCGATGCCGACGGCAGTTCCGGCACCACTGCCTCCTCGCTTGCCTCCTGCGCCCATCCCGGCAGGATCACCCATGACAGCAGCAGCCCGGCAGCAATCCGGCGCAACGAGTTGTTCATCGTCTTGTCTCCTGTGTAAACGAAATTCATCCGCGATCCGGACCTCTGTCGCACTCCGCAATGCGCCGCAAGCGGCGCTCGAACACCATCCGCTCGGCGGCCAGCCACAACACTACAGCTACCCATTGCAGCGCGATCAGCGCGAGCGGCAGGCCCTCGGCGCCCCGCGCCATCGCGAGCGCCATGTCGCCCAAGATCCGCGATACGTCCGATCCAGGTGCCGGAGATCAGCGTCTGGAACAGCAGCCGGAACGCATCCGGATCGAGATCGCGCAGCGCACCGGCAATCCTCGCTCAGCGAGCGCACGCCAGGCGGAACCGTCGATCGCGCCGAGAAAGGCGGTCTGCGTCAATTGAAATCCCAGCAACAACAGATATTTTTCCACGTCTGCCATCCATCAATTCACCTGCTTGCTGATATAGACGTGAACGCCGGCACGATGGATTCACCCGCCGCGAAAAATAATGCTCCGGAACGCCGGGTCATCCGGACTCTCGGGGCAGCAGTTGCAGCTTGTTGTGATCATTGCGCTCGAACACATCGTGCTCGCTCGGCTCCTCGAGCCGGTACAGGTCGGCACGGGCGCGGTTGTTGTCGCCCCCCAGCAGGTATACGAGGCCGCGCCGCAAGCAGAAGGAGTGTCCGAAGGCCTGACGTAAGCCGCGTATTGCCGGCTTTGGCCTCAGTCGAGCGCCAGTGCCGCGAACACCTCGGCGCGCAGCTCGCGCGACTCGTTGACCAGATGATGGCCCGCCCCGTCCACCATGCGAATGTCGGCGCGCGGGAACTTTTGCCTGATCATCGGCAGGTTCCATCTCCAGTCGACCGTGTCATCAGCCGTTCCCTGCACCACCAGTGGCGCGTAGCCGGTCGCGGCATGACCGACGAACTCGCCGGATCCACTGGCGCATCGCGCTGACCCAGCGGATCGACAGGATACGACTTTGCAACGGATCGACCCGTACGAAATCCAGGAATTCGTCGTCACTGGAATTGCGCACGAAACTGCGCCCGAGATTGTTGCGCACCCGATGCAACAGGGTGTGCAGCAATTTCACCCGGTGCCACCTCGCGGGACGCACCAATGGCGCCAGCAGCATCATGCGCTCGAACGGGCATGCGGCCGGTGAACGGCATTTGCGGAACGCCCAGCTCATCAGGATTGCGCCGCCCGTGCTCTGGCCGATCGCCCAGAGCGGTCGCGGCAACTCCGCGCCATGCAACTCGAGCATGGCCTCCAGCACGTCGGTGTAATCCTCGAAGCTGTGGATGCTGGCCTGCGGCCCCGATGACAGGCCGTGACCGGGCAGATCCCATATCAGCACATTGCGCCCGCTGTTCAGGCAATGTTCGATCAGGTGACCATAGAGGCCCGCGTGATCGAATAGCCGTGCAGCAAAATGCGGGTTCCGCGCGCCTTCGGCAGCTGGTAGTAATGACAGGCGATGCGGAAGCCCGCTGCCTCGGTGAGCCCGAAATGGTGATTCACCCGCAATCCGGTTCGCAAAATCGATACCGTAAAACGCGAAATAATCGTGTTCCGCGGCACTCGCCACGCTGAGGCCGCTGAACGCGAGCGTCCGCAGCCCGGCGCGCGTCACTTGCGGATCGAAAATCCGCGGACCATGACGGCTGCCGCCGGAGGGGCGCTGGCCATCGCTCGCTCAGCTCACTTTCTGCGTCAGCGCGCCACTGGCGTAACGCCGATACATTTCCTCGAGCGACACGCCCTTGATCGCATCGGCCTGCCCCGCGGCACCGAAAGCCTCGTAGCGCTCGCGGCAGATCGCCTTCATGGCCTTGATCGTTTCCTGGAGATACTTGCGCGGATCGAACTCGGACTTGTTGCGAGCCATGAAACGCCTGATCGCTCCGGTCGAGGCAAGTCGCAGATCGGTATCGATGTTGATCTTGCGCACCCCGTGGCGAATGCCTTCCTGTATTTCCGCGAGCGGCACACCATAGGTTTCGGGTATCTCTCCGCCGAACTCGTTGATCACCGCCAGCCAGTCCTGCGGCACCGAGGACGAGCCGTGCATCACCAGGTGGGTATCGGGAATGCGCGCGTGGATGTCGCGTATGCGCCCGATCGCCAGGACGTCGCCGGTCGGCTTGCGCGAGAACTTGTAGGCGCCGTGACTGGTGCCGATCGCAATGGCCAGGGCATCGACACCGGTATCGCGCACGAAGCGCGCCGCCTCGTCGGGATCGGTCAGCATCTGCTCGTGGCTCAGCTGGCCTTGCGCACCGATGCCGTCTTCTTCCCCGGCAAGGCCTGTTTCCAGCGAGCCCAGGCAACCGATCTCGCCCTCCACCGACACACCGCAGGCATGCGCCATCTCGACCACCTGCCGCGTCACGCGCACGTTGTAATCGTAATCGGTGGGGGCCATCCATCATCACCGAGCTGAAACCGAGCTGGATGGAGCGCTGGCACACTGCCGCAGACACGCCGTGATCCTGGTGCATCACGACCGGAATGTGCGGAAACTCCTCGATCGCCGCGAGCATGAGGTGCCTGAGAAAATTGGAACCGGCATATTTGCGCGCGCCCGCCGAGGCCTGCACGATCACCGGACTGGCGGTCTCGTCCGCGGCCTCCATGATCGCGCGCATCTGCTCGAGGTTGTTGACATTGAAAGCCGGCACCCCGTACCCGAACTCGGCGGCGTGGTCGAGCAACTGTCTCATGCTGATCAATGACATCGCGAATCCTCGGCGTGTGGCGGTCCTGGCAGCCATGATTGCGTCCTCGAAACAGGGCTCTCCATGGCGTTCGGTCAGCGCGCGAGTCTAATGCAGCCGCCCGTCTCTGTCATCGCCACTGTTTTGCTGGCGGCGGCATTGCGTCTACAATGCCGCCGAGCCCCTATTCCGAGGAAACCCCATGAGAATCGTTACCGTTATGCTCGCCGTGGCAGTGTTGCTGAGCGGCTGCATGCTGCTGGCCAGACCAAGGAAGACAAGCGGCGCAATGTGGAGGAGAACATGCGCAAGGAAGTGCTGACGGATCTTTACAAGAAATACCCCGGGGCCGCCAACGAGATCAAGAGCGCGACCGGTTATGCGGTATTTTTCGAGCTGGAACGCGGCCGTGATTTTTGCCTCGGTCGGCGGGGCTTGCGGCGTGGTGGTGGATAACGTGAGTGGCGCCCATACCTACATGGGGATGGGTGCACTGGGTAGTGGTCTCGGCGCCGGCGTCAGGACTACCGCGCGGTCCACGTCTTCTCAAGCGCCATATCATGGGAGCGCTTCATCGAACAGGGTCTCAATATCGGCGGCAACGCCGACGCCGCGACAAAGCCAATACCCAGGGTGCGGCAGTGGGCGAGAGAACTGGTACTGGATGGAATCAAGATCTACCAGATGACCGAGTCGGGTCTCACCTTGCAGGCGATGATCCAGGCACCAAATTCTGGAAAGACGCCGACCTGAACTGATAGTCAGCGGAAAAGCGGAAAAGGGGACGACGGAAAGGGAAAAGGGACAGATTTATTTTCCTTGGAAAGGGGACAGATTTATTTTCCTTTGAAAAAATAAATCTGTCCCCTTTTTCCCTGAGATCATCCCTTTTCCACTGGATTATTTTCCTTTGAAAATAAATCTGTCCCCTTTTTCCTAGTTGTTTTTCCTTTGAAAGAATAATCTGCTCCCCTTTCCCCGATTTAACTCCTTTCCCTCTGTCCCCTTTTCCGGTCCCCCTTTTTCCCCTTTTCCCTACCCAGACTCCGCTGAACACCTGGGCAGACATCTTGCGCGCCAGGTCGGCCAGACAGTCGGCAGCTTCTTCTGCCTCCTTCTTGGCCTCGGCATCCGGCAAGCCACGTGCGGCGGCGGAATCCGGGAACAAGCGATAAGCCTGGTTGAGCACAAATTCCGCTCATCTGCGGCGCGATCGCCTGGGCAACGGACCCCGGCCAGCCCGGGCCTGTCGCAACCCGCTTCCGGCTTATCGATGATTACCTTCATCACCAAGGTCGGCTGCCTGCTTTCCGGGTGACAGCGTCGAGGAACACATCGTAGAGCTTCGTGGGCGCGATCATCGGCGTTCGCACCGGGGGCATGTTGATGGTCATGAAGCGTACGTTGCGGTCGGCGAACTCCGCCGCCGCGCACCAGGAAAATGCGTCCAGCGCGGCTTTTGATGCCACATACGCCGAGAAGCGTGGCGGGCTGGCGAGCACTCCGATCGAGGAAATATTGATGATGTGACCGCTGCTGCGCTCCAGCATGCGCGGCGCGAAGCCCATGATCAGGCGCAACGCGCCGAAATAGTTGAACTGCATGGTACGTTCGCTAATCATGAAAGCGTCGAAGGAGTGTTGCACCGGGCGCCGGATGGAACGCCCCGGCGTTGTTGATCAGGATATCCACCTGACCGTGATTCTCCAGCACCGTGTCGACCAACCGGTCGCGGTCGGCCAGGTCGGCGATATCACGGGCGTACGCATGGCCTTCGCCACCGAATTGGCGGATATCGGCGATGGTTTCCTCCGGAGCCTCCCGGGGGTGCGCGCGGCAAATATCACGATGGCTCCGGCCTCGGCGAACTTGAGCGCCCAATCCCTGCCGATTCCGGAACTGGCCCCGGTCACCACCACGACCTTGCCCTTGATCGCCGCACCAAGCCGGCGCGGGCTGCAAGGCGCCCGGCAGCACTTTCCACCGCGCGCACCCAAACCGGGACTCTGTCCCGTCGCTTCGCGCCGGCCCCGTCCATGTTGGCTGACCAGTATTCCCAGAGCACATCCGCATGGTCCTCAAGCGGGGGCACTCGATGCCGGCCTTGTCCACCCAGGCCGCGGGTTTTACTAGAGTCAGAAGCGGGTCGGGTAAGCCAACGAATTTCATCGACTCGGCCGGAATGCCGTATTGCCCGAGCACCGCGCCGAGCGCTCGTAGCGGCCCCACGCTCACCAGGCGATCGATCGGTACTTGTCCCAGCAACTTGTCGGGCGCGCCGCTGCGCAACACACTGAGCGGACCGTGCGCGGCTTTCAACGGCACGCGAATCGGGTCCCCTACCGAAATGCCATCGTCGTCCGGTCAGGGAAAAAGTCTCGTCGTCATGCCCCCCTGAGGTGCATCAGGTAATCGCTGGCTCGACCACGTCGTCCACCGGGACGATATTGGGATGCCCGCCCTGCACCCCCGATCGCGCGCAACCAGCCCGGCAGCGTATGGCTGATACCGCGTATGGCCGGAAGAAATAAAGAGGGCCGTCGATCTTGTCCATCTCGCCGGTGGAGGAGTCGCCGACCACGATGCCCGGACGGTAGATCCGCCAGCGCGGCCCTTTTTCGCGGCGCACCAGCCCTTCGGATCGTGCCCGGTACGGTAATAGGGATGATCCAGGCCGGTCGCTTCCTGCCGGACATGTCCTCGGTAACGTCGCCCCTGCTGAGACCCGCCGCGGCAATCCAAGCTGACATGGTGAAAGCAACGCGCCGCGAAACTCCTGGCACAGGACACACGTGACCGGGTAACCGCCCACGTTGGCTTCGATCTGCGATTCGGCGTCGCCTTCAGATCGTAGATCGCGGCAAGATGCACGAAATAATCGATCTTGCCCTTCAGGGCGGCGATCTGCGCCCGTTTCAGCCCGAGGCGCGGGCGGGCGAGGTCAACACTGATGGCTACCGGCTGCGATTCGCCGACACCCCACAGCGCGCAGTTGCTCGATCTTGCCGGGCGATTGCTCGCGTCAGCACATAGACCTGCCGCCACGGTCCAGCGGTTTCCGGAATCAGGAAACGGCCGGTGAAACCGGTGCCGCCGGTGACGAAATAATTGCCATGTCGTTCTCCGCTAAGTCGGGCTTGCACGCGCAATGATCGCCGCACAGTCGACACTCGTAAGCAATTCGCCGTAAACCAGACCACAGGCTGTTCCGAGGCGCGCCGCGCAGAACGCATCCGCAACAATGGCATTTCCGGATTCGAGCAGCAACGCCGCCTGCAACGCGAGCGCCGTGCGCCCGACCAGTGTGCGGGCGCGGTACTCACGCTGTTCGCTCCTCTCTCGAGATCATGCCGCAAGATCGTTCACAAAAGCCGCGAGGCTGCATCGAGCCGCGCCCCGCATCGAGTTCACGGCCCAAACACTCCAGCGCCCGAGGCTCGCGCGCGACGTCACACAACATCGTCGACGCACTGCACGTTGCCACTGCCCTCCCAGGTGGAGTTGACCGGCGCCTCGCCCGATGGGGGCGCGGCAGGATCGGCTCATCGACATAACCCGCACCGGCAAGACACTCAGCCGCCTATTTGGTATGCGCCGGCGCGCGCCTGCAAACCAGATTTTGCCACGACCGTCGCGATGCGCGCAAAGAGCCGCGCCCGCTCGTCGGTTGCAGCCTCGTCGAGGCGCCGGGCGATGCGCGGCGCGAGTACCAACGCGGCTTCGCTTTCGAGCGCGAGATCGGCGAGCACGTTCTGCATCAGCGCGTGCAGCACCAGCGGACGGCCCGACACCGCGCGCCCGGCACAGTGGGTCAGCGCCTGCGCCAGTGCCTGGCGCATCAGGGGATCACCGGACCGACGATGCAATCGAAACGCGTCATCATCACCATCTCGATGATGGTGGGCACGCCGCGCCGTCGCCGCCGATCATCCAGGCATGCGCATCGCAGTTCGATCTCGCTGGAGGCATTGGAGCGGTTGCCGAGCTTGTTTTTCAGGCGCTGGACATGGATGCCGTTCAAGCCATCAGGGGATGCCAGCGCGGCATCAGGAAGCTACGACAGCCCCACGCCGCTCTGCGCCAGCACCAGGAAAACCATCGCACGTGAGCGCCGAAACAGAACCACCCCTGACCGTTCAGCGCATATCCGCCCAAGAATGGCTGCCCCCAGCGCCCGCGCCATCGTGGTGATCCGGGCCTGCATCCGTGCCACCTGGCCTTCTCGGTCCGGGCCATGCCGAGCGTAACGCCCTGTTTCTCGTACCAAGGCCGGTTTGGAGCCGTCGTAGACGCGTCATCAGAGCGCGGCTGAACCAGTCGGCGGCAATATCCGGCTGCCAAACGCAGCGCCGGCGCCGACACTTGAAAGGTCGTAATCAGCGGACATCCCCTGCCGGAATCGGCCTGGTTGTGCAGGTATTCTGACGCCGCGCGCGCCACGTGCGCCCGGCCGCGGCTGCGCCCACGGCAGGCTCGGCAGCCCGGCTTCGATCGCGCCTTTCATCAGAACGATGGTAGGCCGGGTGAAACTCGATCAGGCTCACACGCCGCCCATGGCGATCGTGCGAAGGTGGTACTGCGGCAGGTAGCGCTCGGCGAGGAACCCGGCCTCGAACAGCTCACCTCCGGCCAGTGCTGTAGGCCGCGATGACAGGTGCTCGCCCACCCGCCGCAACCCGCGCACCACCGCCTCGCGCAGCCTGGTTTGGCCGCTCGACCAGGCATCGAAGGGCTCCAGCGCAGGCTGGTTGAATACCTCATGGGTTTCGCCCGCGGACGGGGCGGCGTTGTCCTTTCATGGCTTGCTCTCCTGTTGCGCACCCGCAACCGCAC
>JADIYI010000003.1 GCA_016705365.1 Gammaproteobacteria bacterium
CCTACCGGATAACTCTTCCGGTTTTAAAAATTGCGGCAGCAGGGCGGTGATCTCCTGCTCCGTTTTTGCGCGGGGTAGATGCTCGAACACGTGACCGAGATAGGCCCGAGGTTCGAGCCCATTCGCCTTGGCGCTCTCGATCAAGGAATAGAGCATCGCACTGGCGCGTGCACCGCGCGGGCTGCCCGAGAACAGGAAGCCCTTGCGCCCGATGACGAACGGACGTATCGCGTTCTCGGTCTTGTTGTTATCAATCTCGATGTCCCCGTCTTCGATATAGAGGATCAGCTTCGGCCACAGCCCCAAGGCGTAGTGTACGGCCTTGCCGAGCAGACTCTGGGGCAAGCCTGGGGGCTTTCTGGTCGAGCCAGTGTTTGATCGCCTCGAGCACCGGCTTGGCGTGCTCCTGGCGCAGAGCCCTTTTCTCCCTCGCCGTCAACGCTTTCACCGTGCGCTCGATCTGGTAGAGCTTGCCGATCAGCGCCACCACTTGGTGGGCGGCCGCGGTATTCTTGCGCCCCTGGGTTGCCTCAACGAATTTGCGCCGGCAATGGGCCATGCATGCCGCGTGACCCAGGATCGTTGGCTGTCGGGCCAGGGCGTTATAGCCCGCATAGCCATCGGTCTGTACGTAGGCCTGCCAGTGGGGCGGCGGTGGCGGCCCATCGGGCGGATACAGGAACTGCAAGGGGACCTCGCCGCTGCGGGTCTCGGCGTATTCGTACCAGATCACCGGGGTGTGGGGGGCACCCCCACGGTACACCCACATGAACGACTGCTGCGTATTGTCCCGCCCTGCTTCGCCCAAAACCTGCAGACGGGTCTCGTCGATCTGTACCAACCGTCCGGTGTAGAACAGCTGCTTCATCGCCGCCATCAACGGGCTCAGCGGCCTCTCCAACTGCGTCACCCATCCGCTCATCGTCTGGCGGCTCAGATCGATCGCCTCCCGGGCAAAGATCGCCTCCTGCCGATACAGTGGCAAACCGTCGACGAACTTGCTGGTGATCACATCAGCGATCAGCGAGTGATGCGCGATCGATTTCGGGATGATTGTCTGCGGGCGCGGGGCCAGCTTGATGCCCTGCTCGGCACCGGGGACCGCATCGTTGACCGGCGCGTACTTCGCCCGTCGGGTCTTGATCACATAATGCTGGCGCGCGATCGTCGCCAGTTGTTCGTAAGCGTCAGTTTATCCCCACTTGCCCATTCGCTGCGGAATTCTGTGCGCGCACATTCCATGGCAGTAATCGCTCGATGGCCTCATCGGTGATGTCACCGATATTCGGCAACTCCTGGAGCAGCCGGATCAGATAGTCCGCCGGCTTCAACCCGTTTTCCCTCGCGGTTTCCACTATGCCGTAGAGCATCGCACTGGCTCGTGCACCGCCGGGTGTGTTCGCGAAAAGCCAAGCCTTTCGTCCGATGACAAATGGCTTGATCGAGCGTTCCGCACGGTTGTTGTCGAGCTCAAGGCGCCCATCGTCAAGAAATCGCTCGAGCTTGTGGCGCTGATTCATGCAGTACCTCACCGCCTTGCCGAGCTGCGTTTTTGGCAAGGCCTGTGATTGCAGCGTGCCGAGCCACGCGTAGAACTCCTCCACCACGGGACGGCTGCGCGCGTTACGTGCCGCGTGCCGCTCCTCGGGACTGTGGCTTTTCAGCTCGCGCTCGATCGCAAACAGCCGGTTGCAGTACGCCAGCCCCTGATGCGCCTTGCCCACGGTGTGACGTTTCGCCGGTGGCAATGCTTGCACCGTCTCATGCCACGCTCTCCTCGCGTGAGCCCAGCAACCCACGAGCGTCACGTTCTCCAGCGGGTGATACCCCGCATAGCCATCCACGTGCAAATAGCCCCGGAATCCGACAAGAAATGCCTTTGGGTGTTCGCTCGACCGCGTCTCCTGGTAGTCGTAGAGCACGATCGGCGGTCCGTCGGCGCCACTACTGCGATACAGCCATAGGTAGGACTGGGTTTGCGCCGCGCGCCCGGGTTCCCGCAACACCTGCAACGTGGTCTCGTCGGCGTGCAGAATAGACCGCCGTCTCAGTTCTTCAGTCAGACGGTCAAACACCGGCTCCAGCAGCAGCGCCACTCTGATCATCCACGCCGACATCACTTGCCGCGACAGGCTGATCCCCAACCGCTCGAAGTGCGCCTCCAGGCGATACAGCGGCAACCCGTCAACGAACTTCGCCACGATGATGTAGGCGAGCAAGCTCGCCGAGGCATAGCTCTTCGGGATCGGTGGTCTGGGTGCTGGCGCAGTGACGATCACCACCGCATCTCCGGCGTGCTCGCACTGGCGGCAGCTGTAGACGTGACGGATATGCTCGATGCGCTTGAGTTGTGCCGGAATGAACTGCAGTTCCTCGCGCGACACGGTGCTCATCGCATGCAGTGGTCCGCCGCAGCACGCGCAGATCTGCTCTTCGGGAGAAAGGGTGTACTCGATCCGCTCGGTCGGCAGGTTCTTTGGCAGGCCTTTGCGCCCGGGCTTGGTGCGGGTATAGGTGATCGTCTGTTCAGGCATCACCGGCGCAGCGCCACCTTGGGTCAGCTCGGCTTCGTTGAACAGCCACGGCTGCAGCGCACTCTGTTCGCTCGATGTGCCAAACTGCTTCTCGCGCAGCAGCCGGAACTGCTCCTCGAAGAACGCCACGCGCTCGCTGAGCGCGTCGATCTGCTGGTCCTTCTCAACCAGCCACTGATCGCGTTGCGTGATCAGCGCAATCAATCCCTCGCGGGCGTTGGGAAGGGTTTCGAGTGGTGTTGGCATGGGGCAAATTATAGTGATCAGCACTCACTTGCAGTACGCAAAATCACGCGACTATCGCCGCGCTTTCCGCTTGAATTTCAGCACTGACAGGTAGCCCGAAATGCGCGTTATTGTCACCGCAGAATCGCGCTCAACTGAGCCGATCAACACGCCGCAAAAACGCTGCGACAACCTGCACCAGGACGCGATGCTTTCGCGCTCAGATCACCACCCGCGCCGACACCCCGCGGTGCGCCCGGCACTCCTCCACCCGCAACCCGTCGAGCAGCCAACGCAACTGCCGCGCGCTGAGGCACACCGTGCTCGCCGCCCCTGCATCCGGCCACTCGAAGCGGCCTCGCTCCAGACGCCGGTAATACAGCCAGAACCCATTGTGGTCCCAATGCAGGATTTTCAATCGGTCACGGCGCCTACCACAAAAAACAAACCAATGCGGCGAGACCGGATCGAGCTCCAACACCGCACTCACCACGACCGCCAGGCCATCGATCGATTTGCGCATGTCCGTGTACCCGGCGGCGAGATACACACGGCCGACGCCGTCCGGCGTCAGCATCTGCTTTCCAGCACACCGAGTACGCGTTGCAGTGTCGCTGCATCGAACTGCACGGCCAGGTCAATCATCACGCGTCCGCTGTGCAGGCGTACGCCGCTCCCCGAGACACCCACCGGCGCCGGCTCCTCGAGCAGGCGCACCGGGACCAGGTGTGGGGTAGCGGGCAGGGTCGCGGTGTTCCGTTGTTTGCGCCGCCAATACACAAAGCCCCTCAACGACAGATCATGCGCCGCGCAGTACGCGCGCTGCGACATGCCGCTGCATTGCTGCTCTTCAACGTGTGCCAGCCAGATACGGGCAAGTTCGGTACGGGTCATCGGAATTTCTCCAGGAGTGGAGAAAGAATTCTCAGACGGCAGGCGCGTTAGATGAAGGTGTGGTTCAATTGACGCTTACTCGAAACCCTCCTGGATATCGTTGCGGAAGGCAATTTTGTCTTCCATTGCCCACACCGCCAATTGCGCCAGCGCCTCGTCGTTACGGTCGTACAGTCCAGGGCGATGAACCCTTGCATACGCACCCCGCCGGATCACCAGGTTGACCAGGTTGCGGGGCCGACCCGGAGGCTCTTTCGAATTGGAATGGAAATTGCACCACACAGTACGATACGCCCGTAGTTGGCGATGCCGTTGATGGCAGCCCAATATGCTGCCACCCACATTGTCGAAGAAAATATCGATGCCATCCGGGCAAAGTTCGAGGCGCTGGTCTACATCCTTTTTGTAATCGATGGCGCCATCCAGACCGGCTTCGTCGATCAACCACCGGCATTTCTCTGCCGCCGGCAATACCGATGGTGCGGCAACCTTTGAGTTTTGCAATTTGCGCGGCGACGGAACCGGTAGCACCGGCGGCACCCGACACCACCACGGTCTCGCCTTTCCTGGGTTTGCCGATATCCATCAAGCCCCAGAATGCCGTGGTACTACTGACCAATACCTCGCCAGCGGCGTAGTCAGGCTCGGGCATAGGCCTTCCCTTGACCTCAAAATGAGTCGTGGATACGGTGCCTTTGGGGCGGCTCTTGAGAACCCACTGGCGATTGGTCTGTGCCATGCTCTACCTCATTGCTCAAAGTCGGGGTGATTGAATAACGCAAATCCACTTTCGCACATTTTTGGTGAGTGTGGCGCCGGCCTGGCCGCCCGGCAATATCATGGGCTCCCGGCCGGGCTGAACCCGCCCACACTGGCCGACAATCGACTGCAGGATATCGTGCTGCCGCTGGAGGCACCTCTTCGTATTTGCGGGTCCAAAAGCAGCAGCCCTGGCGATCAGCGCCAGAAACCGGCCGCTTGCCGCATCGATTCCAGTTTGATATCCAGATCACCCGCTGGTTTGTGCCTTATCCGCCCAGGGCATCAGTACCAGACCCCGTATACCCAGATCTTCGAGCCTGCGCAGGTAGTCATCGCCGAGTTTCTCGGCGGCCGCGTTATATTTTGCGCTTTCCCCCGACAGTTCGTCGAGTGTGCCCAGTAACTCCTCCAACTCCCCGAGTGGATGGTTCATGCCGATCCAGCCGCTGTTGGCCGCCGCGCGCTTGATTGCAATGGGTGAATTGCCGCCAATGTATATTTCCGGTGGCCTGGCGGGCCGGGGCGAAATGCCCACATCCTTGAACCGGTAGTGTTCGCCCTCGAAGCTGAAAAGGTCGTTGTTCCACAGCCCTTTGATGATCTCGATCGACTCGACAAAGCGCGCGCCGCGCGTTTTCGGGTTGTGCCCCAATAGAGCGATCTCGTCCGTGTTCCAGCCAGGAGTGATGCCCAGTGCAAAGCGGTTCTTGCTCAGGTCCGCCAGCGCCGCCGTCTGCTTCGCCACGGTGAAAGGATCGCGCATGCCCATCACATAGGCATAAGTCATGAATCGCAACTCTTCGGTAACAGCGCTCATCACGGCTATGGTGGTTATCGGCTCGATGTTCGGAATCGCCGGGTCGTAGGGGATACCGCGCGTCGGGTGCCGGCTCTTCTGCGCCTTGGGCAGGGCGACGTGATCAGACAATGCCACTCCGGTGAAGCCCAGTGCCTCGGCCTCGCGGGCAATCGCCTTTACATCATCGCCGTTGTTGTTTTCGTGCAACCAGGCCAACCAATATTCCATCCGGGTTTTCCTCTCATCGGCTGAATGTGCAGTGACCATCATCTGCTCGCGTTGCGCGCTGCGACTGGCATCTTCCGCTCCTGCGCGCAGTTGGCGCGGACATATTATCGCGCTCTCGGGAATTGGCGTAGGCCGATTTGGCGGCATACCGGCGGGTCCACAGATGCGCGCTCACTGGTAGACATTGGCTTCACGGCCGATCAGCACCTGTGCCAGGCTTGGCTTGCCCGATTCGAAGCTGCGCCTGACGGCCTTCGCGATCTGTTCCAAATGGTCGCAGAACTCGCCGTGCACGCCGCTGGTTTTCGTCATAACACCCGATCCAGTGGACAGCTATCGCAGCATCGGAAACCAGCCCTTGTAATTGCTCGGATCGCCACCGGCCCTGGTTATTACGTCCCGTGCCGGGTATGCCCGGGGCAGGTAGGCCCCCGTGCCGAGTATCGCGAGCGGGCCACTCATCAATCAAGGCATCATTCAACAGTGTTCTACCGCATCTGCGGTCTGCATTGCGGCAGCGAAGCACATCTTCAGAAACCATTTGAGTGGGATGGCCTATCACCATCGGCGGCAGCTTCCTGTACGAAGATTGGTGCGCGACCAGGTCGATTTCGGTGTGGAGGAGGCCGTACAGCTGGTGGTCGACGGGCGAGGCCTGACGGTGCCCGGGCACGAAGAGGGCGTTTCCCTCGGCGGCTGTCTGTTCGACAGGGTCCAGCCGCAAATGCGCATCTACAAGGAGGAGATCTTCGGGCCGGTGCTATGCGTGGTACGCGTGCGCTCGCAGCAAGAGGCAATGGCGCTGATCGATGCGCACGAGTACGGCAACGGCACCTGCAGCTTCACGCGAGACGGGGAAGCCGCGCGTTATTTCAGCAACAATATCAAGCTCAGCATGATCGGCGTGAATGTGCCGCTGCCGGTCACCTGCCACAGCTTTGGCGGCTGGAAGCGCTCGCTGTTTGGTGATCTCTACGCCCATGGCCCGGACTCGGTGCGCTTCTACACGCGCAGGAAAACCATTACCCAGCGCTGGCCGAGTGGCGGGGTGCGCGAGAAGGCGACGTTCGCGTTTCCGTCGAGCGGGTGTGGTGGGGACCGCGATCAGGGTTCCGAACCGCTGGCGGAAAGTGTGAGGTGCTTGCAAGGGCGAAAGCTGCCCGCCCACACTGAGCCATCACCCGCTAGCGCAAGGACGCGCAGCCGATGCATGCCCACGGCAGGGGGCGGTGTTGTGCCGAGGTGGGACGCGCAGCGAATTCGGGAGCAATATCGGTGCGGAGCCGACGCCAATGGCCGCCGGTGGACGGTCATTTGGGGCAGAGTCGCGATTCGACGTCGTACCGTGACGGCTCACAACGGCTTGGATTCGGACAAAGAGGGGCTTCATTCTGCTTATACTTCATGCGTTGCAGTTCAGGAGTTGACCGTGATGACCCAGCCCGTCAGTCGATATCCCGTGCCCGCGATCGAATCGATGCCGGAAGATCTGCGCCGGCGCGTTCTCGAGGTGCAGGAGAAGTCGGGATTCGTGCCCAACGTGTTCCTTGCCTTCGCGCACCGGCCCGACGAATTCCGCGCCTTCTTTGCCTACCACGACGCGGTGATGCTGCGCCCGCCTTCGAGCCCGGAAGGGCTCAGCAAGGGCGAGAAGGAAATGATCGTCGTGGCCACCAGCGGCATCAACCAGTGTCTGTACTGCGTGGTGGCGCATGGTGCGATCCTGCGCATCCACGAGAAGTCACCGAAGCTGGCCGACCAGGTGGCGGTCAACTACCGCAAGGCCGCGCTCACGCCGCGCCAGACGGCCATGCTCGACTTCGCGATGAAGGTCTGCACCGAATCGGCGGCGATCACCGAGGCGGACTTCGCCGCGCTGCGCGAACACGGCTTCACCGACGAGGACGCCTGGGACATCGGTGCGATCACCGCGCTGTTCGGCCTGTCCAACCGCATGGCCAACCTCACGTCGATGCAGCCCAACGACGAGTTCTACCTGATGGGACGAGTGCCCAAGGCCAAGCCGGCGGCCTGAACGGGAGGTGAGGCCAGCCGCCGTGACCGCGGTTTGCGCGGCGGTGTGCGCCCGATCGACGACCCCATAAAAAACCGCCGGAAACTGACGATCGAAGTGGTCCGAAAAACCATAGCGCTTCGACCGAGGCCATTTCCCGATGAAGGATGGCCCGAAAAAATCAGGCGGGTCACTATGGGAACTCCGGTCAAATAGGTTATTTTGGAACCAAACAAGGGTCCTTTTTTTGTGCCGGTTTTGCACTCAAATCCTTCATGCCCATCCACAGATAAAATCAGTTCGTTCAGTTCTTCGGGTGAGTAGTTCCTGAAGTTAGAGGCGATGCCATCCCAAATGACCAGGATTGGTAAGATCGGGAGCAAATACGTAAAGAGGAAGCGACTGAGTTTGATGGGAGATAATGTGGGAGTGTAAATAGCCAGCGCGATCGGTGATAAAAGCGTATGCAGATGTGCCATAAAGGAACGGTTTGCCAATTCAAAGACCGCGATCGACGCCCTTTTATTGACCGCATCCTGCAATATTCCTCTTGCCTGATCGGGTCTGAAATGGTGAAAGCTGGAGAACAGCGCACGTACACCTTGCAAATATTCCGGCACATCTGTCGCATCAACGGACCGGGATTCATAGGCAATCTAACCCCGGGTTTTCTTATGGATTGTTTCAAAGGCAGGTATGTTGGGAAATTTGTCCGTCAGCATGACTTTCACCGCGAGTCCATGATCTTGTTTGAATTGATGTTGCAACAATTGATTCGGCCCCGTGCCACCGGAACGCAGATCCACAGTGAGAGTCTGATCGGTTTTTCTCAACACATCAGCCAGCAGGGCCGTCGCGGGTTGATACAGATCAATACTGAGCATCTGGCTATGGTAAAACTCCGTCATATAGTTTCGCGAACCCTGAGGAAACCAATTAACGTCTTCAAATTCAATCGCGTGTACTCGTTTCATGATGCGTCCTTGTAAGGCAAACTCTCCAGAATCCCCTCCGGGAAGGATTGCTTGCGGTTGTTTCTCTCTTTTTGTCGCGATTTCAGGCGTCGCTGCGTTCGTCGAGAAACGCGCACCCCGATTCCCGGGACGCGAGTCGCCCCGATCCTGGATGAGTTACCCGAACCGCGCGATGGAGTCCAAGCAAGAGCGCCAAATTCAAAGTCCTCGATGTGCATCGTCATGCAGGGAGCGCTTTGCTAGCGCCGGGTGGTCCCGTCGACACGGTGTCGAACCCGGCATCGGCCAGCGAAGCTGCGGAAACCGAGCTCGCTCGTCGGCTCGGGATCATGGATCTCCGCGGCGTCGACCAGGCGATCGTGATCTTCGACCATGGATACCTCCGGCCTCGAGGCCTCGAAGACACTTGCGCCGAGAATGACGCCGCCGCTCGTTATCGCGACCGCACTCCGGAGCGATTCCCGATACGCCCATCCTTGCTCTCGACGCCTTCGGATCCTAATGAGGCGACGCGCGAATATCGACTTCGATACGAGTCTCAGTCACAACTTCGACTTCATCGAACAATTTGCATCCGAGTTCGGGGCGGAGCGGGTTGCGTTCGGAACGAATCTCTATTCGCATCCCGTCGGCCGCCGAATCAGCCGCCTGTTGCCGCAGATCCTCGAATCCGCCCTCGGCCGCGACGCCAAATCCCAGATCCTGTCGGGAAACGTGCGCCCCCCATCGACGATCTCCAGCGCGGACTCCACCACTCGAACTGGGCCCTCATCGACCGGGACGATACGTCAATCCTAGACTCCGACATCGGCTCGAAACGCGGTCCGTCCCGTACCGTCGACCACGCTCGCGCCCCGAACGATCAGATTCACCTCGTTCATCGAGTCATCTCTCCATCTCGAGCCATGGGCACACCATCGTGTCCCACTTCGAGTTCAACGCCGGTCGAATGCACTGCCATCGACAGCATCGTATATTGACCAACAACGCCCGGCGGTATTTTTCCGCCACTTCAACCTGCCTTCGTCGTCTTTGCCCTGCGTACCGCGCTCCTCAAGCAAAGGCAAAAGAAGCCAGGCGATGGCTTCCTATGTGATTCGATCTGTCGGTGGTCCGAACGGTCAACAGTGCCCGATTTCGCAGCAATATGTGCGCAGCTGGCAGTAGTTTGAATTTGAGCAAATGGAAGCGCCCTGAGTCTGCGGTTCGAAATGGCAACCGAGTGTCTTGCAACAAAAGATTTGGATCTGTGGAGTGTGTGTAAAATGCGATTCCAATGTTCTGCTCGGGCCCAGCCTGCTATGCTGCAGACAAAGGCGGGATGGCTCATGGGTTCTGGAAAAAATGACCGCGGATATTGCTAAATCCACCGTACACTGGGACGCCGGCGAAATGGGCTGTGGCGAGCTTCTTATTGAATTGAAATTTCGGCTTCAGGAATTGAATCCGGGATCGGTCATGGAACTGATTACGCTGGATCCGGGTGCAAAACAGGATATGCCAGCCTGGTGCCGGTTAACCGGTCATAAGCTGCTTTTTGCGGATCATCCAAAGTATAAAATCGAAAACAGGCAGAGGAGAAATCAATGAAAAAGTTTTGCGTTTCTTTGACTCACGCCCATGACAATGCCGATAAGGCAACGGTTGCTTTTGTCATCGCCAACGCCGCGTTGGCTTCGGATCAGGAGACTTTGGTTTTCCTGAGTATCGAAGGTGTGAATCTGGCAATAAAGGGTCAAGCGGAAAGTATCCGTGAAGAAGGATTTGCCCCCTTGAAGGACTTGATGGCAAGCTTTACCAAAGGAGGCGGCAAGATTTATATTTGCTCTCCTTGCTTCAAAAAGCGAAAGCTTGCCGAAGACCAGGTCATAGACGGAGCAACGATGGTCGGTGGAGCCAAATTGGTTGAATTCCTGGCGGGTGGAACCCCCTCCATTTCGTACTGATGGCAGAAATTCAGCCAAAGAAAAGCTTTGACGGCGGCAATCTGGACTGCGGCAACGGTTTGCTTTTGCTCATTCGTCAGAATATAGACACTCTGGCTTCCGGGGATCTCCTTGAAATTCTCTCCACCGAGAAATCTGTCCGGGAAGATTTGCCATCCTGGTGCCGGTTAACCGGCAACTCGCTGGTAAAAGTCCACACCACGGACTCGGGATTTAAATTCTGGATTCAAAAAAAAGCGCAAGACCGGCCGCCAGTGGCGTCCTGGATATCGGCAGATGCGCAACCTTGCAAATCAGAAAACGACAGTTTTTCAGCTGCGGACGACCCTGAGAAAAAACGGATCTTCTCTGCCCCGCTGCAAGCCATGTCCGTTATGGGAGTTGGCAGTTGGCCCCGGCCTGACTGGTTACTGAACGGGCTGGACCTGCTTTTCAGGAACTTCATTGATGAACAGCAGTTCTCTCAATGGGCCGCAGACGCTGTTGAACTTGCGGTGGCCGCGCAAGTACGAGCTGGAGTCGACTTTGTCACGGACGGAGAACAACGCCGCGACGCTTATTGCAGCTTTCTCGGACGGCATATAAAAAACTGCCAGATGGTACCCCTGCGCGACCTTGCAGCAATGGCCGATCATCCCGAAGACCTGGCCAAGAGCCTCGACAGTGTTGACTTGCCGATGGATCACACCAGGCAACCTGTACTCACCGGCAAGCTCGCGTGGGAGTCCCCAGCGACCGTTTGGGAATTGCAAACCGCGGCGCGCTTCTGTCAAAAGCCTGTCAAAGTCGCATTGCCAGGACCTTATTTATTATCAAGGACACTTTGGCTTGACTGCTTGCCGCATCAACCCTACGACTCGCAGGAGCAACTGGCTGAGGACGTCGCACGATACCTGCGCGCGGAAATTCAATCGCTTCTGGATGGCGGAGCATCCCTGATTCAGCTCGATGAACCAATTTTGACGGAAGTAGTTTTTGACGGCGGCAATGTCAGAGAGAAATTCATGTGCGGTGCGCTTTCGAAAAGGCGAGGTGCAGTCGACGAACTTGCGTTCGCACTCGACCTGATAAAGGAAGTGACCAGGGGATTCCCGCGGGAAAAAATCGGGATGCACATTTGCCGTGGTAACTGGTCAAGGGATGAGTCGCAGGCTCTGAGCGGCAGTTACCAACCGCTCATTTCGTTTCTCAAACAAACACCGGTCGGCTTCCTTACGCTTGAAGGAGCAACGACCCGGGCAGGAGATGTCTCGATTCTGGCACCACTTTGCGAAGATCACATGGTCGGAATTGGAATGGTCAATCAGAAGTCTACGGAAGTTGAATCTATCCCTGAGTTGGTTGATCGTCTTTGGGATTTGCGTGGAATATTTCCCATGGAGCGCCTCTTTTTCACGCCCGACTGCGGGTTTGCCACATTCGCGCATCAACCTCTTGCTGCACGATTCAGCGCGGAAAAAAAACTGAGTCACCTCGTTCAGGCTGTGAATCGGGTTAAATAGCGGCGGGGCTGTCGTAGTCCCAGATGTCGTGGTGCGCCGATTGACGGTGCCGTCCCGGTTCGCCGGTGCTCGCACGCAGTGCCACAATCGACGCCGATCAGCAATCAAGATTGTCGCGCTCGCCGCCGAAAAAATCGCTCGATGTGCCGCCGGTCGGCAGGAACACCAGGTCACGCTTGACCGAACACCAGCCGCGGAATCGAGGCTCGCCCGAGCGCATCCGTCGCGGTCTGCTGGGCCGGCGAGTGGACCAGCAGGGCCGGTGCGACCTGATCCACGCAATGCTGCTGTTCAGCAGTTGTCAGGCGCCAGTTCTGGCAGGCCACGATGGCGCCGATGCGCGCCGCCGCGAGAATCAGCTCGATGGATTCGAAGCGGTTCTCCGACAGCAGCGCGATGCGGTCGCCATAGCCGATTCCGCGTGCGCGCAGCACGCCGGCCAGCCGGTCGATGCGGTGCAGCAAATCCCTGTAGCTGCGGCTGCCGCCGGTCCATTCGAGAGCAATCTTGTCGCCGCGGCATCCAGCTTGCTCGCGGAACTGCTCGTAAACGGAGATGCTCCCGGCACTGCGGATCGCGTCAGTGAGCGGAAAACCGGGTGGGAAGCGTTTCATGAATTGCTCCGTTCGCTCATGGCTCACTGCGTGGCCGCCGTATGTGTTTCGCTTCCCGCCCCGGCCCGGCACTCTCGATCCGGTGGTGCGAGTACGGATGCATCGCGCAGGCGGCGTACTTCCTCGACAGTGAATTCGCTCATGACCGTTCTCCATAGCCGAAGATCGAACCGGAAGTGCCGACCGCGCCTCACGCACTTTTAATATTGTTCAAAATCGCATACTGGTCCGATGACGTCAAGCAAGGCGATCAAGGAAACCGGGGTCTGTCCCATCTGTAAGTCGGACCCGACGCCGGGCACCGATAAGGGCCCGCTGATCACCCGGGCGCACTTCGAGAAGGTGCGCTATGTCGATCCCGGTGTGGCGGAGGGCGCGCAACTGGTGGTGGATGGACGCAGTCCCGGTGTTGCCGGTCACGAGGAAGGTTTTTTTCTCGGCGGTTGTCTGTTCGACAAGGTCACGCCCGCGCCGGCGAGGCCAGACGCCTGACGAATGCCTGCCATTTCCGTTAAAGTGTGTACTGCTCGTGTTCCGGGAACATCCTGGCCCGCAGTGCGAGCAAGCCGAACTCAGTAGCAGACATGGAGATGCAAAGATATGGAACACCAACTTCCCGCACTGCCCTATGCCAAGGATGCCCTGGCCCCGCATATGTCGGCAGAAACCTTCGACTATCACTATGCCAAGCACCATCAGGCTTATGTCACCAACCTCAACAACCTGATAAAGGGCACGGGGTTCGAGAACAAGTCCCTCGAGGACATCGTCAAGACCGCACCTGCCGGCGGCCTGTACAACAACGCCGCGCAGGTGTGGAACCACAGCTTTTTCTGGAACTGCATGAAGCCCGGTGGCGGTGGCGCTCCCGCCGGCGCCCTGGGTGCCGCCATCGATGCGAGGTGGGGCAGTTTCGAGGAGTTCAGGAAGGCTTTCCTGGCGAGTGCCGTGGGCAATTTCGGCTCGGGCTGGACCTGGCTGGTGCGCAAGCCCGATGGGAGTGTGGACATCGTCAACACGGGCGCCGCCGGCACCCCGCTCACGAGTGGCGACACCGCGCTGCTGTGCGTGGACGTATGGGAGCACGCTTATTACATCGACTATCGCAACCAGCGGCCCAAGTTTGTCGAGACTTTCCTCGACAAACTCGTGAACTGGAGTTTCGCGCAAGCGAACTTCGCCTGAACCTTTCCCGCGAGGGAGCGCGATGAATCGGCTGCGGAGCAGCCGGGCAAGGGGCCACCAGCGCGGCCCCTTGTTTTTTGGCGCCGGTGCATATTCGCGGTCCGGCGGCAAGATGTGCGGCAGCGCTGCCGCCATCAGTGCTAAACATCAAGCCCGCGGCACCGTGTTAACCGGATGTGATCATCTTTTCGAATCGGGTCTCGAGGCTGACAATGCGCAGGTGGTCGCGCACGAGATCGTGGCAGCACCGTCAACTCCATGATCGAGGATATTGCAGCATCGCTGAAACTCGTGATAATCAGCGTGGTGCCTGCCGGTCGCACTCACGTCCTGCAGGGCGAGGTATTGTTCCGGGTGAATTGCACGCGCGTGCCGCCGGCGAGTCGGCGGCACGCGCTCCAGGCGCATCACGCGGTATGAGTTCCATCCAGGGGAGAAATGACAAATGACCGAAGCATCGAGGATCAAGCCGCCGATGGGGCATGACAACGCGTGGTGGTGGGAAATGGCGCAGCAGGGCCAACTCGGCATCCAGCGTTGTCTGGGCTGTGCGACACTGCGCCACCCGCCGCGCCCGATGTGTGGCGAGTGCCAGTCGCTGGAGTGGGATGCAGTGCAGGCCTGTGGCCGCGGAACGATCTGCAGCTTCACGATACTCACCCACCCGCAGTTTCCCGGCTACCAGTACCCTTTGATCATCATCCTGGTCGACCTGGAGGAGGGTACGCGCGTGACCTCGCAACTGGTCGGCTGCGAGCCGGCGGCGGTGGATTTCGGTTTGCCGGTGGAGATGCAGATTCATGAGGATGCGGACGGCTTCAAGCTGCCCGTATTCACGCTACGGAGTACCGTCTGATGCCTATTTCACTCAAGAACGAAGCTGCCATTGCCGGCATCGGCTGTACCGGCTTTTCCAAGAAATCCGGGGTGTCCGAGTTATCGCTCGCCGCGCAATGCATCAAGAGCGCCTGCGACGACGCAGGAATTTCTCCGCGCGAGATCGACGGCCTCGTCAGCTATACGATGGACTCGACCGACGAGATCGAGGTGGCGAGAGCGGTTGGTGCCTCCGACCTGACGTTCTACAGCAAGATCAATTACGGCGGCGGTGCCGCGGTAGGCACCATAGCCCAGGCCGCGATGGCAATCGCAACCGGACAGGCCAGCACCGTGGTGTGCTATCGCGCCATGAACGGACGCTCGGGGCAACGAATGGGGCAGGGGGTATCCGGACAGATCATCAGTTCGGATCTCGTCCACTGGTCGTGGTACATGGCTTACGGGATGCTGAACCCGGGTTCATGGGTCGCCATGATCGCCCACAAGTACATGCACAAATACGGAGTCGAGCGCGAGGATCTGGGTCGCGTCGCGATCTCGCAGCGAAATCATGCCCAGTCCAATCCGCGTGCCTTTGGCTATGGCAAACCCCTCACCATGGAGCAGTACCTTGGCTCCCCGGTGATCGCGCATCCGCTGTGCCTTTACGACTTCTGCCAGGAGACGGATGGAGGCTGTGCGATCCTTGTCACCAGCACCGAGCGCGCCCGCGACCTGAAACACAAGCCCGCGGTGATTCGCGCGGTGACTCAGGCTTCCACCCGCGGCCAGGAGCAGATGACGAGCTTTTACCGTGAAGAGCTGGACTCGCTGCCGGAAATGGAACTTGCGGCAAGGCGTGTGTACGCGATCTCGGGACTGGGGCCCGATGACATCGATGCGGCCTGTCTTTATGACGCGTTCACCTGCGAGATCATCATGCAGCTGGAAAGCTTTGGCTTTTGCGGGCGCGGGGAGGGCAAGGACATGGTACGTGCCGGCGCCCTCGATATCGACGGACGCCTGCCCAACAACACCCATGGCGGGCCTGCTTTCCGAGGCCTATATCCACGGTATCAACAACATCGCCGAGGGTGTGCGTCTGGTTCGCGGTCAATCGACGAGCCAGCCCCGCAAGGCGGTGGAACATGTGCTCGTCAGCAGCGGTGTCGGTGTGCCGACGGGTGCGCTGATCCTTGGCAGGGACTGATATCGCGCGGGTTCGGGAGGGACCGGTTTCGGGGCGCCGGTCGCTGATTGCACCGATAAGGAGCTTTTTGCGTTGAATCAATTGCATTTTGCGGACATCGAGCAGCGCCATATCGGTCGTGCCATCGCCATGCAGGCGCAGGCGATTGGCGAGCGGCCTTTTCTGCTGGCCGACGCGCGGCGCTTTTCCTTCAGCGAAGTCAATCGCCGGGTCAATGAACTGGCGGCAGGGCTGGCGGCGCGGGGATTGACGGTCGGCGAGCGGCTGGCCTTCTGCATGGAAAGCGGTCCGGAGGTGATTTTCCTCGCGCTGGCGGCGAACAAGCTCGGTGCCGTGTGGGTGCCCATCAACACCGAGTACAAGGGCGACTGGCTGGAAGACACCATCCGGCGCAGCCGGCCGCGGATACTGGTCACCGACACCCAACATGCCGCTCGTGTTGCCGATGTGCGTGAGCGGCTCGCCCTCGAGCACCTCCTGGTTCATGGCGGCAGCAGCGAGCTGCCCGAGGCCGAGGAATTGGCAACGGTCGCTGTTGCCGGTGCCCTGGAGCCGGACATGAGCGGTTTTTCCCGCGGTGATATCTGTTCGGTACTGTGGACCTCCGGCACTACCGGCAAATCAAAGGGTGTGCTGCAGAGCCACAATGTTTTTTTCAACGCGGTCAGGGGTGCGAGCGAGCAGTTCGCGGCCACGGAGGGCGATGTCGTTTATTCGGTGCTGCCCATGTACAACACGGCGGCATGGGTGACCAGTATCCTGCGTGCCCTGTTCAACGGCCTGCCGCTGGCGATTGATCCGCAGTTCTCGGTGCGCAATTTCTGGGAGCGCGTCGACTACTATGGTGCCACCCAGACCTTTACCCTCGGCGCCATGCACATGTTCCTGTGGAATGCGCCCGCGCGTGAGGACGATGCCGCTCACTGCCTGCGCAAGATGATGGCCATTCCGATGCCGCCGGAAGTGGCCACTCCCTTCAGCAAGCGCTTCGGGGTGCAGTTGATGAAGCAGGGCCTCGGACAGAGCGAGGCCCAAGCACTGTGCAGCCACAACGAGAGTCCGGATCCCGAGCCGCCGGCCGCCAGCTGTGGCCGGCCGGCATCCAATCTGGAGGCGAAGCTGGTGGATGACAGCGGCAACGAGGTGCCGATTGGCGAGCCGGGCGAATTGTGGGTGCGGCCGCTGCAACCCTACCTGATCTTCAGTGGCTATTTCGATGACCCCGAGGCCACCGCGCGTGCCTTCGAGGGGGAATGGTACAAGACCGGCGACATGCTGCGCCGCGACGACCCGCGGATACTACTATTTCTCCGACCGGAAAAAGGATGCGGTGCGTTACAAGGGCGCAATATCTCGACTTTCGAGGTGGAACTGGCGGCTCGGCGTCACCCGGCAATTCAGGATTGTGCGGCGTTCGGCGTGCCGAGCCAGAGCTGGCGTCGGAGAGCGAGCTGAAACTCGACGTGTTGCTCAAGCCCGGGGAGTCATTGACCGCGCTCGAGCTGGCGCAGTTCATCAACGACAATGCACCGTACTTTTTCGTGCCCCGGTATATCGAGTTTGTTGACAGTCTTCCTTACACACCGACCAACAAGCTGCAGAAATTCAAGTTGCGCGAACGCGGCATAACCCCTCTCGCATGGGACGCGCAACGAGAGGGCTTCAAGGCCGCCAGATAGAGTGCGGCGTCGAGGAAGCGGACTGGCAGTGAGTGCAATGGGGTATTATCCTTTGCGGGTGGCCAGTTGGTTTTCCTGGTGTACTGGCCAAAGCTGGAGGTTTTGATGTTCATGCTGCGAGAACGGTTCGCGTTCCCTTCTCCCGTATTGCAATCGCTGGACAGCGAGATGGTCAGCGCCGACTCCTACGAACAGTGGCAGCGCATTGCCGCCAAGCACGACAGACTGACCGGTGCCGAAGCGTGGCGCCGCGATCAGAAGTCCAGGCTGTACGACCACGAGAATATTCACCTGCGGTTGCTGCAACTGCGCCGGCTGCGCAAAAAGGGGGATGACCACGGTCTGCTGTTCGTGCTGAACGAGGGCATCCACGGCAACATGGACGGCATCGGCAAGGGACGGCTTTATATGCGTGCCAAGTGCGGCACCAAGCAGCTCATCGAGGACTATATCAACGAGATCAGCGAGGCGCTGGAATATCTCGCACCGCGCGACTTCGCGGGCATTCCATGAGCGAGCGGTCAGTCGAGTTCTTTCAGCGAGCCAGCCATTGCTACGGGCGCTCGGCCCTGATGCTCAGTGGCGGTGGTACCCTGGGCTATTTCCACCTCGGCGTGCTCAAGGCATTGATCGAGCAGGAACTGTGCCCGACAGTGATATCGGGCGCCAGTGCCGGAGCATTTGTGGCGGCCATCGTGGGAACCCGCACCGACGCGGAGTTCCTCGCATTGTTCGAGGACAATTACCTCGCCCGCGCACTGACCATGAATTCCGGAAAGCATCAAGCTCGGCTTTGGCAAAAGAACCGCATTGACATGGATCTGGTCAAACGCGAGATGCAGCGCCTGATTCCGGATATGACTTTTCTCGAGGCCTTCCGCAAGACGGGACGCAGCATCAACATTACCGTCTCGCCCGCCAGTGTCAGGCAGACATCGCGCCTGTTGAATCACATTGCCTCGCCCAACGTGACCGTGCTCTCGGCGGTGCTGGCCAGTTCGGCGTTGCCCGGTGTCTTCGCGCCGGTGCAACTCGAGGCGCGCAACGCGGCGGGCAAGATCCGACCCCACCTGCCGTCGCGGCGCTGGATTGACGGCTCGTTCTCGCAGGATCTGCCGGCTGCCAGCGCCTGGGGCGCATGTACGGGATCAATCACTTCATCGTGAGCCAGGTGATGCCGGGCCTCGGCCGCGAGCCGAACCAGCGCACGGGAATCGGGGCAGATCACGCGACGCGATGGTTGCGGCCACCAAGCGAAATCGTGCGCGGCAATTTGCACCGGGTCCAGCGGCGCACGACAGTCGGTCCCCGCCTGGGCATGGCGATGAATACGCTGAACTCCCTGATCGACCAGCAGTTCGTGGGTGACATCAAACATCTTTCCCGGCTACGGCATGGCCAACCTGGGCATGATTCTGCGCATATGCTGAACGAAGAGGAAATGTCCCACCTGTTCAAGGCCGGGGAGCGGGCTACCTGGCTGAAAATACCGGCCGTGCGCATGACCGGTCGTATCGGTCGTACACTGGACGGCATCCTGCATGCGTTTGAGGTGAGCGAGGTACATTGGCTGCGTGCGTCGCGGCGGCCAACGGCGTTGCCGAAGCGTTCCAGCGCCGGGTGAAGAAGCGCGCCGGCTAACCGGATACCGTGAACCCACCGTCGATCGGCAGCGTTTTGCCGGTGATCCAGCTGGCTTGCGCGCTGCTCAGAAACAGCACGGCTCCGGCGACGTCCTCGGGCGTGCCGGTACGGCCGAGCGGGAGGTACGCGCGAGCGTCGGCTCGTAATACTGCGGGGGTGGACAAGGTGCCCACGGTCATGCGGCTCTCGCACAATCCGACCGCCACCGCGTTGGCGCGAATCCGGTGCGGCCCCCACTGACCGCCAGCGCGCGGTGATGCCCAGCAGACCGGTTTCCCCGCACCGTAGCCCGGCACGATGCCGATGCCGAAATACGAGCTCATCGAGCCGATGCCGATGACCGGAGGCGCCCCGGTCAGCTGGCTCTTCATCAGTGCATCGCGACAGCGGCGCGCCATCCGGAAGCCCGAGACGAGGTGGATGTCGATCGCGCGCAAAGACGTCCGATCCCACTCGTCCAGCCCGATGCTGGGAAGCGCGATACCGGCGTTGTTCACCAGGATGTCGAGTTCGGGCTGCGGCTGTGCCCACCGCGTCGATTTGCGACATGTTTTCCACATCCAGTTAGGGTAATGGTAGCCGGAGATCCGTGTCGTAGTCGGCCGTCGAGGCGCGGGTTCGGTGATCGTCACCTGCGCGCCCGCCTCGCGGTAGGCGGCCGCGATGCCGGCGCCGATGCCACTGGTGCCTCGGTGACGAGCACGTGGCGCCGGGATAGTCGAAGCACGTGAAGTTCTGGATCGTCCCACTCATGTTCTGTCCTCTTTTGATCTGGATCCGGCTGCGCCGGAAAGAGTTGTCCTCGATTCGGCTTCAGTCCCCGACTTCCCGCTGACGATCGGCTCGATCGCGGCCAGCGCGGCCAGTCCCTGCGTTTCAGCGCGGCGAGCGCGACGCGATGCAGCGTCACCTGCGGCGGTTCGCCTCGATCCGATCAGGCGCAGGCTCATGCCGTCGTGCATGGCTGGGCGCAGGGCTGATCCAGTTGCCGCCGATACCCGGATCGCCCTCGGCGACGATCACGCGTACCGAGCCGTCGGGCCTGCACACCGCGGTGTATTTCTGGCATATAGCCGTCGCCGTCCTCGTAGTTGTCGAGGTTCTCCCCGCTGATGTTGCAGAGCTGGAAAACCTGTGCACCGTAGGGAGGTGTAAAGCTTGCATCAGGGCTCTATCGTGCAACCAGGTCTCAGAAACTGTGAGATTGTCGTACGCCGCCGCTGACAGATATACCGTGCGGCCAGCGATATGGTCGGGCTGGTTGCCGAGATTGTCCTGCCACCAGCAGCGCACCAGTTCCGCATATAGCCCAGCACCGAAGCCAGCTTTGATTTCGGCAGCGCCTCGCTCATCTGCGCCGGGCCGGTGGATCGCGGTGGCGCATCATCGAGGCGCTCGATGCGCATCGACGGCGGTACCGTCTGCGCGCGCCGGTGATACACCGTGCGTACCAGGACGCCGACGCAATCCCCGCCGCGGGATCGGCAACCAGTCCTTGTCGTTCACGGGCTTTTCACGACCTACGATCATCCGAAACTGTTGTCGGCGTCGAAGCGAATCGGCTTCGCCTCGGCAGAAGCCGGTGGTGCAGCGTCGCCGGATCGAACTCGGCGAGGCCG
>JADIYI010000004.1 GCA_016705365.1 Gammaproteobacteria bacterium
GGCAGCAGCCATTAACGGGCCATTGAGGGGGAGCTGCGATGAAAGCCACACTCATTACCCAAGTGGTGCTTGTAGGTTTATTTTTTTCGATATGCGTAATTGGTGCCGACGTGGATAACAAAACGCACATTTACAAAGAGCGTGCCGTGCTTTCAAGCGGGGATATGCGTGCAATCTGTCAAGCCACGATCAAGCTTCGTGAACTGCGGCCCGATTGGAAGGATTACCAAATCTCTGTGATTGAGACCGATTCGACAATTGAAGTGACATTCTGGCAAGTCGAATCTGAAGGCGTGGTTGATTTCGTTCTTCCGGAAGGGCATGGTCAAGCCGAGTCAACAATCGGAAGCATGTCCATTGCGCACGATGGATTAGTGGTGGAACTCGAAAAGAAAACTCTCCGAGTAATTGCAGTAAGCACCATCAAATAAACGCTTCCTCGAACAAGGGCGAAGGCACGAAACAAAGGGGACGGATTTATTTTGGCTTTGCTCGCGAATCACGCCGCTCACCATGCACGCTGTGCGCGCGCCACCGGCGCACCGCGCTCCCGCGGTGCCTGCCTCCGGAATCTCGCCCCGTTCCAACGCGAGGTGGTACCCCGTCATCGGCTCGGTGCGAGCGTCGTGCCCGGTGCCTTCGCCGCCCCACAGGTAGCCAGGAGGCGCAGCGACGCATGGGGCGGCTGACGGAGGCGGTGGTGACGCACTCGCGTGCGCAAGTTCCGGATGCTCCCGGGATGCCGGATCCGCCGGATCCGCCAGACATCGTGCGCACCACGCAGTTTACGTACCACGCGAATCACCGGCTTGCAACGGAGCGGGTGGCGATGACGGAGTACGACTACGACGAACTGCTCGAGCAGTTCGATGCGGATCGCGAAGGGATCGAACAGCACGGTGTTCGGATACGGTCCGGACCGCGGGCTGTGTGGACACGGTGGAGGGCTGGGCGTCGTACATGACGGTCGGCGGAAGTACGTGGATCGCGATCATGGGGCTCACGGGGCGCGGGTTCACAGGGCACCAGCATGTGGATCGGCTCGATCTAATCCACATGAACGGGCGCACTTACGACCCGAAGCTCGGGCGGTTCATGCAGGCCGACATCGTCGTCCAAAGCCCTTTCGATACCCAGAGCTACAACCGCTACTCGTACCTGATGAACAACCCGCTCAACGGGAGAGACCCGAGCGGGTATTTCAGCATAAAAGAGAATGCGGGCTTGATCGTTGGCGCCGTGCTGACGGTTTGGCAACCTTGGGGGGCGGGTATCTGGGCAAACATCGGCTACGGTGCAACTGCAGGTGCCGCAGGTGCCGGTGCCAACGGAGGCAATATTCTCCAGGGTGCGGCGATTGGTGCCTTTAGCGCAGCTGTGTTCTCGGGTATAAACGGCCCTGATTCGTCATTGGGGTGGGGAGCCTCGGGAGATTTCGGCCAACATGCATTGAATATCGCAGCAAATGGTGTGGCGGGCGGAGCGATCTCCGTAGTCCAAGGCGGAAAATTCGGCCATGGTTTTGCGAGTGCCGGGTTCTCCTCAGCGGCCGGAGGTGCGCTGAGATCGACTAACATTGGCAACCCGGGTGTCAGAGTATTTGCGGCTTCTATTGTGGGCGGGACGGCGAGCGTGATTTCCGGTGGGAAATTCGCAAATGGGGCGATGACCGCGGCGTTTATGGCGGCTACCGCAGAAATGGCGTCTGGAGACAGCCAGGCGGAGCCAGAGGGTCGTGGGTTAACGGCCGAGGAGCGTGCGCTCGCGAAAGCCTCTGTGATCGCTACACACGGCACTGACGAGGGAACAAATTACGATACACCAAGGATAGTGAACGGAAAGTACGTATTCACGCAGGGCAAGAACTACGCTGTAACGCCAAACGGAAAAATCTATTATCCGAATGCGTCCGACAATATGGCGCTAGACGATCCCCAGCTCTTTGTTCATGAATTTGAGCACATCTGGCAACATCAACACGGCGTTAACGTTCTTTTCAGAGGGTTTGTTCTTCAATCCGCAAAATTCCTCTCACTGACGCTATATGAACCATATGCGCTTCCGCGTGGCGCGCCGTACTCGCAGTTAAACATTGAGCAAAAGAGTGACTATTCGGTATTGCAACTGTTCCCGAATTCAACGCGAGTAACATTCAAATGAAATCGCTCGTGCCGTCCTTTGTATTTTTGATTTTCTGGACGTCGGCATCAGGTGCCACGCAAACTTATGAGACGGAGTATGGAAGTATTTGCGTCGTGGACGGATTGATCGTTTCCGAGAACGTAATTGGAAATGCCTTCGGGTCAATCACAAAAGGAATATTTGTCGAAGTGCCATATCCTATGGAACATGGGAATAATCCAGGGCGCAGAATTTTGGTCGATATTGCTGTGGCCAAATCACCTGAAGAGCCTACCGCAGGTGCTTTGTCTGACGCGAGATACGATGCGGAAATGGAACTGAACTATGCGCGCTCGGAATCACCACGTGGCATTTTGTACTGGGACGCCAAAGGCGGCGATTCTGCCTTTCGAGCGTTTTGCTCAGAGTTCGAGGCGGTGCTCCACTGCTCTCGAACGCAGGTTTTTAAAGACGGGTTGGCGTATTCTTATTTATTTGAAAAAAGCTTCCTTAAAGATTGGCGAGACTTCGATGGCCGCATTGCGCAAATGATGAAGAAGAAAATTTTCAAGTGTCAGTGAGGTAGAACGGGGACAGTTACAATTCGAAACCACTCCCGGCGGCATCTTCGCAAATGGGGCAATGACCGCAGCGTTCATGGCGGCGGCAGCCGAAATCGGTAGCGGTAATGGTGAGTACTCAGAAGGTGATGGTCTTACCTATCATGATTCCGATATTAACGATCCCAGCGGCTACTTCGACTCGGGGGAAAAGGGGACGGATTTATTTTCACCTTGATGGAATGGAAATCGCGGCCCAGATACTGCAGCAGGATTCGCGCGGGCTCCAGAACCTGGGATTCGTGCGCCGTGGCCCGTCGTTGCTCCTGGCCCGCCGCTCCGGGTGCCGACCTGTTACGATGAAGGCCGCATCACTGCACCCGACGAGCGACGCACCGGCATAATTCGTGCAGGCACCAGGCGAGGCCAATGGACAGCATTTCCGACCAGCTCGACGACTCCCTGCGCAGCAATGTCAGCTTTCTCGACCGCCTGCTGGGCGGGTCACCTCGGTCACTCCGAATAAATAGATCTTTTTTTCAGATCCGGCGCGCGACGATCTCGACGACCCCCATCGCTACATCAGCCGCGATTCCGTCCACTACGCGCACGCCTTCGTCCCGGCGCACAAAGAAGCAAGACCTGACCCCTGCTCCTTACTCCGGGAGAATTTGCAGCTAAGAGGGGAATAGCGTCATTGGCAATCGTTGCCTACTGGTGGCTCGTTTGACGCTATCGTCGCTACCTGATCGTCAATATGAAAAATCGTCGCGCAGTTTGAGCGGTCAAATCTCATGGCGATCTGCTTGCCGGGTGCCGCACGATAAAACTCGTCCGTCATCGAGTAAACGAATTCTCGTTCTTCAATGCGAACACGCAGCGACGGGAACAATTCTCCACCTTGCTTGACCCAATGAAGTAGCCCATCCCCCCTACGGACTTCTTTGCTTTGTCCATCTGGGATCATCACTACGTGATCGTCACCGATGATGTCGAGCGACATGCCTGTCGCATTCACTACGAGAAATTGTTCGTCTTTAGGGCAGCCCGAGAGCGCCAACACGAAAATAGCTATGATCCACGCCTTTAAAAATCCAGTAGACACGTTCATGGCCATGACCTCGGGTCGATCTTATCGTGTGGGCCTCTTTCCAAGAGGTTTGCATTTTCATGCCATGCTTCCAAGCTAAAACCACCGCTGGAAATCATCGCTGCTGCGCCGAACAGCGCATGCGCTGGGAAATATAGCGGTCCAAGAATCTGACCTTGGAAGGTATGCTGCATTTCCTCTTGGCCTAAAGTCCCAGCGTGGCCAACCCAACGAACATTTGGCTGATAATCGCTTCCCTTGCCATAGACGATCGTATTGCCGAATGTCATCGCAGTAGCCATCAGTGGGTTGTTTTCAAACTGGATGGCGTTGTGGCCGAACGAGATCGTTGGCTCCGCAGAATAGAAGCCCAGCACGTTGCCGACTTCGCCGATGACGTGACCGACTCCGCCATAGGCCATACCGATAAGCGTATTGGGCAGGTTCCAGATTTTTCCGAGAATGCCGCCGATGGTGCTCGCTGCGCCCGACGACTTTCCTGCGCTGCTCGACTGCGCACCACTGGTCACTGCGGCTTGGAACGCTGCGGTCATCGCTCCATTTGCGAATTTTCCGCCGGATGCGACACTTGCAGTACCGCCCACGACAGCCGCGGCCGCAACGCGGACCAAACCTCTCTGGGTATTGACTGCCGGCATGGCGACGGCCGTCACGCCCGCGCTCACGAATCCGTGCCCGAACTTGCCTCCCTGCATGACGCTGATTCCACCACCCGCCACCGCTTGCGTCGCGCCGGACATGACATGCCCGCCCAGGGTTGCGGTGTTGAACATGCCGCCGATGCCGCCGAATACTGCGCCGCTGAATGCACCTTGAAGTGCCCCTTCCATGTTGCCCCCCATGATGCCGCCGGATACAAATCCGGCCGCCGCGCCACTGGCCGCCCCAGCACCGATGGCCGCACCGGAACCCGCTGCAAAGCAACTTCCGGCAGCAGCCTCGAAGGCGCCGTAAGCCCAACCGAAGGTGTAGTACGCAGCGACCGCCGCACCGACCATCTTCAACCCATCCTTGAGGTCGAAGTACCCCGTTGGATCGGTGGCATTGAGCGGGTTATTCCGGACGTAGCTATACCGATTATAGCTCTGCGTATCGCCAGGATGCGGTACAAACACATCCGCCTGCATAAACCGCCCGACTTTCGGGTCGTAAGTGCGCCCGTTCATGTGGATTAGATCGAGTCGATCCACATGCTGGTGCCCTGTGAACCCGCGCTCCGTGAGCCCCATGATCGCGATCCACGTGCTTCCGCTGACCGTCATGTACGACGCCCAGCCCTCCACCGTGTCCACACAGCCCGCGGTCTGGACCGTATCCGAACACCGTGCTGTTCGATCCCTTCGCGATCCGCATCGAACTGCTCGAGCAGTTCGTCGTAGTCGTACTCCGTCACCGCCCCCGTCGTGTCCGTGATCGCCAGATGGTCCGCCATCCACCGCCACGTTCATCGCCACCCGCTCCGTTGCAAGCCGCTGATTCGCGTGGTACGTAAACTGCGTGGTGCGCACGATGTCTGGCGGATCCGCCGGATCCGGCATCCCGGCAGCATCCGGAACTTGCGCACGCGAGTGCGTCACCGCCGCCTCCGTCAGCCGCCCCATGCGTCGCTGCGCCTCCTGGCCACCTGTGGGACGGCGAAGGCACCGGGCACGACGCTCGCACCGAGCCGATGACGGAGTGACCACCTCGCGTTGGAACGGGGCGAGATTCCGGACGCAGGCACCGCGGGAGCGCGGTGCGCCGGTGGCGCACGCGCAGCGTGCATGGTGAGCGGCGTGATTCGCGAGCAAAGCCAAAATAAATCCGTCCCCTTTTCCCCGTCCCCTTTTCCCCGCGTTATCTCTAACTTGCGGCTCTCTCTTTGGCGATTGCTAGTTTCTTCAGTTCCGCTGCGCTGAGGCGGGGGCAGATCCTCTCGTAAAGCTCTGCTGCTTTTAGATAGTTCCCACTTCGAAACGCGGCATCGGCTTTTGGTCGCAATAGCTCTGCAAGCACGTCCAGTGAGTACCCTTCTGCCCAAGCCCTTCTGTCTGCCTCAAGTTCCTCAAAAAATACTGGATCGCTCTGCAGCGCTCGTTCGGCATAACGTAGAACTAGTTGCTCTAGCTGCGTAAGACCTTTGCCAATTGCCTCGGATGTAGTCGCAGTGTAATTGCGATATCGATCAGCCGCTTCCGAATCAATGGCCCGGATCAGCTCCGAGATCGAATAGCATGAGCCCTGGTGGCAAATCTCAAAGCCGATCTCGAACGACTTGCGTCCGTGATAAATGCGAATCTCAAGGTCGTCTTTTTGATATCGCACAATCGTCGGCAATGACTCAACCTCGATGAAGCCAAGGTTGATAAGGCGCGAAAACTTCATGCGAACCGCATTGCCGAAGTTAAGTCGCATTCGCTCTCGCCCGACTTCGTTGTTCGCACTCATGATCATGGCCCAGGCGGCATCCAGTACCCACTGCTTGAATCGAATGTCCAGCCGCGGTCTCGGAGTAGATTTCGCTCGGCATTCAGGAATGCTCCACCGGTGTCTCCCGGTGATGCGTCTCGAATCGGTTGGCGCCGACCCATTTCCGTTCTCAACCTCCCTGCATTTTCCTTCCACTCAGCTTTCCAGTTAGGGAGCTTTGAAGGCCAACCAAACTTGTATTCGCCTGCTCGGAGAGCGCCTGGCTTCGCAAGATCAGCACCGCGGCCGATGACCAAGCCCCCACCATGTGCGGCACCATTCGCAACGCCCTTCGCAGATTTTGCGCCCAACCTGGCCATCTTCGCGGCATTTCCGGCATTGCCGATGCCGGGAATCACCGAGATTGCCGATAGGCCGACGCCGGTCCAATCACCCTCATAGGCCGAAATCCCAGCATCGAGGACATCCGGTATCCAGCTTACCACGGCCCCAATTCCCGTGGCGTCCAGCGCCATCGAAGCGCCGTTGAGCCAAACGTGTGCGGAAATGTACTTGTCTTCGTCCTCTTCTTCCTCTGCAATGTAGGGATGCCGCGCGAGCGAGAGGTCAAACGTCTGACTGGCTCCACCGTTCGCAAACTTGCCGCCGGATGCTTGGGAGATCGTCTGACCCGTGGTCGCTCGCTCAATCTCCAGCGCGACCAATACCCGTGGATCGATCGACCGTGGTCCGTTATCAATTATCGGTCCTGGATCAGCACCGCCGGTGCCAGCGGTCTGCGGCCCGCTCGAATTGCCGTTGAACGACATGCTCCAGCTGCTGCTTCCAAAGGCGCCGGAGCACTCGCGGAGCCAGCTCCACCCCCCGAACCAAACTCTCCAGCGAGCGCGTAGAGATCTGCGCCGAGTTGGATCCAGGCGTTCGGGTCCGCCCAACCGTCGCCGTAAACGATATACGCGACGTCGCGGACGACGCGAACGAGTTCACTGAACAGAAAGCCCGTTGGGTCTGTGGCATTAAGCGGGTTGTTGCGTGCGTAGCTGTAGCGGTTGTAACTCTGGGTGTCTGCCGGATCCTGTACAAACAGATCCGCCTGCATGAATCTGCCGACTTTCGGATCGTAAGTGCGCCCGTTCATGTGCATGAGGGTTCGCCTTTGCACACTCGGCACAGGCCCGGTCAAAGCAGGGTCTTCAGATCCTTGATCATCAGGAACAGGTGATACGGATCCGTCGGACTGGGCTCGAACTCCCAGGACAGGTACCACCGGCGCGCGGCATCGTCCTTGGCGTGAACGAGCAGACAACGGATTCCCGCGATATCCGCAGCCTGAACAGTGCGCAATAACGCATCGCGGAGCAGCGCCTGTCCCAAACGCTTGCGCTGATGGTCCCGGTCCACGGCAAGGCGGGCGAGGATCATTACCGGCACGGGGTGGCGAGCCAGCCCTTTGCTTACCCTAGTTGGCGCGGCCTGCGGATCAACACTGCCAACCGTCAGACTATAGAAGCCGACAACGTGGTCGCCGTGGCAGCAGACGTACGTTTGGGCGCTGTTCGCTCTCTGGTTGACCAGTGCGAAGCGCTGCAGGAATTGATTGAGCGCGGGCTCTGCGCAATCGAACCCATCAACCTGGTCCTCGGCACCGAGCTTGTGAATTGCGGAATAGCCCGACGTCAACCCGTCACCCGGGGGTCGCTGAGAAGCTTCTTGAGCCGGGGTTTGTTCTGCACGGGTCGGTCCAGCGCCGCCTGAAAGGCGCGCCACTGCTCCTCCCCCAAAGTGAACTGTCGGCGGTCCGCAAGTGCCTGCGACGCTGCGACCACAGCGGCGTCAAGCAGGAACTCGCTGACACTCTTGTGCGCTGCGCGCGCTGCTTCCTGCAGCAGTTGCTTCACCGCGGCACTTGCGCGCACATCGATGCGCTCGGACTTTGAAATATTCAGGGAACTCACTTGCCACCTCGACGAACATGGAATGCCCACATCTTATCGCCCGGACAATGTACGGACAACAATTTATTGAAGCGGTCAGACAACACCTCTGGCTCCCGCGGCGGGTGGCGCCCACGCATCTGCCTCCCGCGCCAGCGGATGCGTCCGGGCATAGACCGCGCGCAGTTCCCGCTGCGAGACATGCGTATAGATCTGCGTGGTGCTGATATCGGCATGCCCCAGGAACTCCTGCATGTAGCGGATATCGGCCCCGTGGTCGAGCATGTGAGTTGCTGCCGAGTGGCGGAACACCGAGCAGGCGCCGGAGACCAACGCGCCGCTACGCCGAATGGACTGCCCAATCTTGCGGCTAAGCGTGCTGCGGGAGATGCGTGTGCCGTAGTTCGAGAGAAACAGCGCCTGACCACTCTCGTCGCATTCAAGGGCAGGACGCACCTCTCGAAGATAATGGTGCACCAACCGGCAGGCACGTGCATGCATCGGCACCCGCCGATCATGCCCACCCTTGCCCCGACGGACCACGACGGTACCGACCTCCAGGTCCACGTCGGGGAGATCGAGCCGTGACAGCTCGATCCGGCGTATGCCTGTTGCGTAGAGCACTTCAACGAGCGCGCGATCCCGGATACCCCTGATCCCCCGACGCTGGGACTGGGTACAGATGACTTCGATCTCGCGCACGCTGAGGATGCCACGCGGCAGTCGTCGGGGAAGCCGAGGCAAAACAAAATCGACTGTGGGGTCAACCCGGATCAGGCGGCGGCGATACAGCGCTTGGCACAGGAGCACAACCACCGTGAGGCGATTACGGATCGTGCCTGGCGCAAGCGGCGAGTCACGCCGACCACGGTGAGTCACCAGTGATCGGCGGTAGGCTTCCAGCGCCGATCCCCGAAGCTGGTGCGCGTGGGTGACACCCGCGACCGCGCACCAGTGCTTAAACCCATCGAGGATCCAGCGTTTATTCGTAATGGTCAGGCTGCTCTGCCCGCGGGAGAGGCAGTCATCGAGATACAGCGCTATAGCGTCAGTAAGCGTACAGGATCGGTGTATGCGCATGGGTCGCCTCCTGGAGGTTTACCGGGTAGACACCTCGAGAGCGCTGGCGGTTCCGATTTGGACGCCGCCACGCAGACGCCCGCGTTCCAGTGAGAGACGCAGCCGGTCAGGGGATCTTTTCCTCAAACACCAGGCTGCAACAACTCACCGCGCCCTCGGCCTTGGCAACTTCGCTCGCATGCACGATTCTCGGGGATATGCCACTGGCGACGAGCCGTGCGCGGGTGGCGGGAAAGTGGGCCGGAAAAAGCACCCTGCTGCCAATCAGTACCGCGTTGGCCGCCGCGGGTTCCGCCGGATCCACCGCGATGAAATCGACATCCTGGAAGCAGGATTTGTCCACCCATGCCGGGTTGATCAGCAGGGTCGATTCACCCACGCGCGTCACCGCCGATTTCAGGTGCAGGCAGCTGCGCAGCGGAACCGCGCTGACGCTGTACCCGTGGCGGACGACGATTTTCCGCAGCTGATCGATCGCGTCCGCATTGCTGCGCGTACCCAGACCGATGTAGATACGCTGGCCGACACACAGCACATCGCCGCCGTCGATGGTCCCCGGTGTCTCGATGAAATGCAGTGCGCGATACGTCCTCAGCGCAGCGGCAACCGTAGCGGTTTCCGCCCTGCGTGATGCGGCGCCCGGACGGGTAATGATCGCGCACTCATCGAGCACCACGGCGCAGTCTTCCACGAACACCGAATCGGGCAGAGAGGGTTCGGCTGGCAGGCGTACAACGCTCACATCCAGGGCGCGCAGTGCATTCTCGTAGGCCTCGTGCTGCGCGACGGCCCGTTGCATGTCGATGGGCTCACGCGCGATATGGGTGAGTTCGCAATCGCGAAACCGCTCGCTGATGGTGCGGGTGATTGCAATGTACCGGTTCATGGTTCGGCTCCTGGCGATTTCAGGTAGCCTAAAGCCGGCTTCGCGCCATTCGCAAGTGCGGCTTGCGTCGTGGAGCAGCCATCCTATCCGGGCGCTCTCAATAGCCAATCGCGTCATTCCCCGCAAGTCTGCACATCGCGCGCCCGCGCCCGCATAATGCGCGCTCCTCGCGAACAGGACTCCCGGATGATCTCCATTGAACAACGTATTGCGGCAGAACTTGGCGCCGGTGTCGCGCAGATCGCTGCCGCGGTGCAACTGCTCGATGGCGGCGCAACGGTGCCGTTCGTCGCGCGCTATCGCAAGGAAGCCACCGGCGGGCTCGACGATGTGCAGCTGCGCGCGCTCGAGCAGCGGCTCTCCTACCTGCGCGAACTCGAGGAGCGTCGTGAGTTCATCCTGCGCAGCATCGGGGAGCAGGGCAAGCTGAGTGATGCCCTGGCCGCGCAGATCCGCGAGGCGGATTCCAAGGCGCGTCTGGAGGATCTCTATCTTCCGTACAAGCAGAAGCGGCGCACGAAGGGCGAGATTGCGCGCGAGGCGGGTATCGAACCGCTGGCCGATCTGCTGCTCGGCGAGCCGCGGCGCGATCCGGCGCAGGAAGCCCTCGCCTATCTCGACGGGGAGGCGGGCTTCGGTGATGTGAAAGCGGTGCTGGATGGCGCGCGCATGATCCTGGTGGAGCGCTTTGCCGAGAATGCCGATCTCCTCGGAGAGGTGCGTACGTTGCTGCGCGATCAGGCCCTGCTGCAATCGCGCGTCGTGGCGGGGAAGGAAGCCGAGGGCGCGAAGTTCGCGGATTATTTCACGCATTCGGAACCCTTTTGCAAGGTGCCCTCGCACCGTGCGCTGGCGATGTTCCGCGGGCGCAACGAAGGCGTTCTGAATATCGACGTGGAGCTTCCCCCGGTTGCCGAAGGGATCGCGCACCCCTGCGAGCTGCTGGTTGCGTCGCATGCCGGGATCAGCGATCGCGGCCGCGCCGCCGATGCCTGGCTGCGCGATGTGGCGCGCTGGACCTGGCGGGTGAAGTTGTCGATCCACGTGGTCGGTGAACTGCTGGCTGAACTGCGCGAGGCCGCCGAGGCAGAATCCATCCGCGTGTTCGCGGCCAATCTGCGCGACCTGTTGCTCGCGGCGCCGGCCGGCAACCGGGCGACCATTGGCCTCGATCCGGGTTTGCGCACCGGGGTGAAGGTGGCGGTGGTCGATGACACCGGCAAATTGCTCGAGCACCGGACGATCTATCCGCATGCACCGCGCAATCAGTGGTGCGAAGCGCAGGCGGTGCTGACGGACCTCGCCAGGCGGCATCACGCGGCACTGATCGCCATCGGCAACGGCACTGCCTCGCGCGAGACCGAGAAACTCGTGGCCGAATTGATGCGCCAGCAACCCGATCTCGGGCTGGTGCGGGTGATGGTGAGCGAGGCCGGCGCCTCGGTGTACTCGGCATCGGAAATCGCCACCCGCGAGTTTCCCGACGTGGACGTGAGTATCCGCGGTGCGATCTCGATCGCGCGCCGCCTGCAGGATCCGCTTGCGGAACTGGTCAAGATCGAGCCGCGCTCGATCGGCGTGGGCCAGTACCAGCACGATGTGAACCAGACGCGACTCTCGCGCGGGCTCGATGCGGTGGTGGAGGATTGCGTGAACAGCGTCGGGGTCGAGCTCAACAGCGCCTCCACGGCATTGCTGCGGCGCGTGTCCGGCATCAGCGAATCGCTGGCGGGTGCGATCGTGGCGCATCGCGATCAGCACGGTGCCTTTCGCAGCCGTGAGCAGTTGCGCGAGGTGCCGCGTCTCGGCGCCAGGACCTTCGAGCAATGCGCGGGTTTCCTGCGTATCGCGGGTGGCGAGAACCCGCTCGACGCCTCGGCGGTGCATCCGGAGTCCTACGCTGTCGTGGAGCGAATCGCCGCCGCCCGGAACTGCGCAGTGCGTGAACTGGTCGGCAATGCGGAGCGGGTGCGTGGACTCGATGTGCGCCAGTTCCTCAGCGCGCAGGCCGGTGAACTCACGCTGCGCGATATCCTGCGCGAACTGGAAAAGCCGGGTCGCGATCCGCGCCCCGAGTTCCGTACCGCGAGTTTTCGCGACGGGGTCGAGAAACTCTCCGACCTGGCCAGCGGCATGGTGCTCGAGGGCGTGGTCACCAACGTGGCGAATTTTGGCGCTTTCGTCGATATCGGGGTCCACCAGGACGGGCTGGTGCATATCTCGGCGCTCAGTAATCGCTTCGTTCGCGACCCGCGCGAAGTCGTGAAGGCCGGAGACGTGGTGAAAGTGAAGGTGCTGGACGTGGATGCCGTGCGCAAGCGGATTGCGCTCAGCATGCGGCTCGAAGACGAGGCGGTGGCTTCCCCGTGCCAGCCGGCTCCCGTGCGCCGCGAGCCGACACGCAAGGAGCCAGCGCGTGCGGCCCCGGCAAAGACCGGTACGCTGGGGGAACTGTTACTGGCCGCGCAGAAAGCCAGACACTGAGGGTTTTTGATCTGAATCAATAAATCGTAATAAGAATGCTTCGCATTTAGATTACGTTTTGATAGAGTGCCTCCGTCGCCGGCATGGTGCGGGCCGACAACGGTTCGCAGCGGGAGGCGGCACGTGAAAACAATAGCGAGTGGACTTGTAATGGGAATGATCGCGGCATCGGCATCGGCCGCGACACCGACCATGGAAGAGATGTGGGCGCTGATCCAGCAACAGCAGGCTGAAATTGCCCGCTTGAAAGAGCAGGTTGCACAGACCGATGGCCGGATCGAGGAGACCGAACTCAGGGTTGCGCAGACCAACGTCAAGGTCGAGGCCACTGCAGAGATGGTCGAGCAGGGTGGTGCGGGCGGCGATATTGCGCACCTCGGGAGCTGGGTCGATCGTACCCGGCTTGGCGGCTACGGCGAGATGCACTACTCCAATCTCGACAACGACCTCGATGGCGGCAAGGACAAGGACGAGATCGATTTTCACCGCTTCGTGCTGTACCTGAGTCACGAGTTCAGCCCGCGCACGCGCTTGTACTCGGAGCTCGAACTCGAACACACGATTGCCGGCGAAGGCAAGAAGGGTGAGGTCGAACTGGAGCAGGCGTACATCGAACACGATCTCAGCGGTTCGCAGCGCCTGAAGGCCGGACTGTTTCTGGTACCGGTGGGCTTGCTCAACGAGACCCACGAGCCGGATACGTTCTACGGGGTGGAACGCAACAACGTCGAGCGCAACATCATCCCGACCACCTGGTGGGAGGGCGGTGTCGCATTTTCCGGTGAATTGCTGCCGGGGCTCGCCTACGATGCGGCATTTACCTCCGGCTTGGGACTCGACCCCGCCAAGGGCTGGAAAATACGCGACGGCCGGCAGCGAGTAGCCGAGGCCAATGCCTCCGATCCGGCCTGGACCGGACGTCTCAAGTACACCGGCATCGCCGGTCTCGAGGTGGCGGCGACGCTGCAGTATCAGCAGGATCTCTACCAGGGCGAATTTCCCGACCAGGTGGACGCGATGCTCTACGAGACGCATGTGGCGTATCGTGCCGGTCCGTTCGGCCTGCGCGCGCTCTATGCGGGATGGGATATCGACGAGGCCATCGAGTTTTTTGCGCCCGGCGCCGACCGGCAGGAGGGCTGGTACGTGGAGCCGTCGTGGAAGATCTCGCCGCAATGGGGGGTGTTTGCGCGCTACAGCGACTGGGACAACCAGGCAGGTTCCAGCCTCGATACCGGTTACACTCAGTGGGACATGGGGGTGAGCTACTGGCTGGAAGAAAACGTCGTGTTCAAGTTCGATTACCAGCGCCAGGATGCGCCCGATGGCAAGGACCAGCTCGACGGGGTGAACCTCGGCGTGGGCTGGAGCTTCTGATGAACTGTTGCGTGCCGCTGTGGCGCGCCTGCGCGGCCGCCGTCCTGATGGCGGCCGCTGGCGTTGCGCAGGCCGAGGATTATCTGAGCGGCGAGCAGTTTCTGGCGAGTGCGTTTGCGGATACCCGGCCCGAGCAGAAAACACTGTGGATAAGCAACGATATGCGGCAGCGCGCGCAGGAATCCATCGGTGTGGTGCCGTCGAGCCTGCGGGTGCGTTACTGGAGCGCCGGTGCGCGCACCGCCTGGGTGCTGGAGCAGATCGGCAAGGAGCAGCCGATAACGCTCGGCTTCGTGATCGAGGCCGAGCGGATCGTCGATGTCCAGGTGTTGTCGTTTCGTGAAAGCCGCGGCTGGGAGATCCGTTATCCGTTCTTTACCGCGCAGTACCGGGGCGTGGCACTGCGCGAGGGTCGCGCCCTGTCGCGCGAGGTCGACGGGATCACCGGTGCGACGCTGTCGGTAAGGGCGGTGAATCGTGCCGCAACGCTCGCGTTGTGGTTGAACGGGCAGGCCCTCGCCAGTGTTGCGACGCGCTAGGCTGGTCGGTCAGCTGTGGCGCTGGCATCGTCGTGCGGGCCTGCTTGCCGCGCTGTTTCTGCTGCTGATGTCGCTGAGCGGGATCGTGCTCAATCACGGCGACGATCTCGCGCTCGAGCAGCGATTCGTCGCCTCCGCCTGGTTGCGCGCGATCTATGGTGATACCGACAGCGGCTGGGCTGCATTTCGCGCTTCCGGGCACTGGGTGCTCGGGGACCAGGGTGGCCGTATCTTTCTCGATGTCCGCGAGGTCGCCCGCTGCAACGGTGCGCTGCAAGGGGTGGTGGAGCTTGCCGGAATGCTGTTGCTTGGCTGCGAGCGGGAGTTGCTGCTGCTCGGCACGGAGGGCGAGCTCATCGATTCCATCGCCGCCACTGCGGCATTGTCCGGGCTGGGTCTTGCCGATGGCGAAGCCGTGGTGCACATCGCCGGCCGATGGCGCGCATTCGATCCTGCGAGCATGCGCGTCGGCGACGAAGTTGCCGATCCGCAAAGCGTGGTGGACAGCCAGCCGCAGGCGATGCCCGAGGCGTTCGGAGAGCGGCTCGAGCAGCGCAGCGCATGGCTCAACTGGGAGCGTGCGCTGCTCGATTTCCACAGCGGCCGACTGTTTGGCCGCGCCGGGGTCTGGCTGGTCGATATCGCCGGGGTGCTGTTGTGCATCCTCGCGCTGAGCGGCGTGACGCTGTGGTGGCTGCACCGCAAGCGAAGCGATTGAGCGCCACGCCTGTGTTCAACTCGCCAGCGATTGCTGGAACTGCGCCATATCGAAATAATCGCGCCAGGCCTGGATCTTGCCATCGCGCAGCTCGAATACTCCCATCACCCGTATTTCGACCCATTTGCCGCCGATCCTGAAGCGGTCGGTGCGTTCGTTCATGATCAACCCGGCGACGGCGTTCTCGGCCGAGGCGTGAACCACGAATTCCAGCGCATCCGCCATTGCCACGAAGCCTTCGATGGTTGCGCGGATCGCGGCGGTGCCGTGGTTCGGGGGCTCGATCGGGATGTTGGTGTACTCCGCGTCGGGGTGGAAGAACGCCATGATCTCGTCGATATCGCGGCGGCTCCACGCGGCGATGAACTGGTCGATGATGCTCGAGTTGCTGCTCATGTTGGGGATTCCTTTGCCAGGCGGGTGAGGGACGCGGCAATGCTAGCACGCGGGTGATCTCTGGTGCCCGCGCGGCGTATAGTCCGGATTCCGGGCGCGCCACACGGGACGACTGCCATGCACGAGGGATTCTGTCTTTGCGGACAATTGCGGTTTCGCGCCGAGGGTGATCCGCGCTGGGTTGCCTATTGCCATTGCGCGAGCTGCAGGCGGCACACGGCATCGCCCGTGGCATGCTTCGTGAACTTCAGGCTCGAACAGCTCCGGTTCAGCGGCGAGCGCGCGCAGTTCGTCTCATCGCCCGGCGTGACCCGCAGCCATTGTGCCTCCTGCGGCACGCCGATCGCGTACCAGACCGAGCGCCGCGCGGGTGAAATCGATCTCTACCTGAATGCCTTCGCCAGGCCGGAGTCGTTCATGCCGCAGGCTCATGTATTTTGTGACGAGCGCCTGCCGTGGTTCGATACCCGCGACGAGCTTCCGCGTCACGCGGGGGGCGGCTGAACGAAGCGAGGCACGACAGCGGGAGCACAACGATGCACAACAGCAGGCTGGCAGGTTTCATCATCGATTGCCAGGGTGAGGATCCACACGCTGCCGCGGCGTTCTGGTCTGCTGCCCTGCGCATGCACCGGCAGATCCTGGCGGGCGAGGAGGGCGACAGATACGTTCGCCTGATCGACCCGCAGGACCGCTTGCACATCGAGGTGCAGGCCGTCGATCACCCGAGCCGGGTGCATCTCGATATCGAGAGCGATGACGTCGAGGCAGAGGTACGGCGTCTCGAAGCGCTGGGTGCGCGGCGCATCAGGCAGGTGCAAAGCTGGTGGGTCATGGAAGCGCCGACGGGGCAGCGTTTCTGCGTGGTGCAATGGGTTGGTGACAAGCCCTGAGCAGGATGGAGATTGTGATGACTGGAATTCGCATCACCGGCAAATATATCCGCGCCTTGCCGCTGGCGGCTCGGGGCCGGTCCTGGACGCGAGTTCCCGACCCATTGACGTCCTGTAAGGTGTAAACGCCGGCGCTGCGTGCGATGCTGGCATATCGGAACAATCCAGGGAGAACCGCATGAGTATCGAGACCGAATCGCGAAAAGCGCTGCGCGAACTGATCGATCTGCTGATCGAGCTCGATCAGCGCTGGGCGGGCCCGAAGTGGAATCTCGCCAGCGCCGATGATGTGGTCGGTGCGCATCGTGCGCTGATGCATGTGCTCGAAGGCGGCTTGGGCGGGATGTTCGAGAGCGATCCGGCGCATCCGGATTTCCGCCGTATCGTCACGCCCTCGCGCAAGTTCACCGGTGACAATTCCGATGCGATCTATTTCGACGCCCCGGTCAGTGCCGATCACCGCTACACGGTGCGCGGCAACACGGACGGCGCGGTATATGTATCGATCACGATCGAGGCCGGCACGGCCGATGGCAGTCTCGGCACCAGGACCGTGGGCGTGATCAACGATACCCTGTTCGATGTCGATGCCGACGGCAATTTCACGATCCGTCTCGGCGGTGAGCCGGCGCCATGCAACTGGATTGCGCTGCCCCCGGATGCCTCGCGCATCACCACGCGGCATTACTACGAAGAGGAGCGCACGGCTTCCGACAACCCGGCGCACTACCCCCGGCTCTGCATCACGGCGGACGATGTGAGCACACCGCCCTCGCCGCCAGACGATGCCACGGTTGCGGGCGGCATACGGCGCGCGGCGCAATTCGTGCGCAGCCGCACGCTCGGCATGCCGCCGATGAGCAAGGTCCAGCCGCCGCCGTTCCTGTCATTGGTGCCGAACCAGTTTCCGGCACCCGTGTTGCCGGGCAACATGGGGCTTGCCGCTTTCGATGCCGCCTATTCGATGGCACCGTTTTTCCTCGGTCCGGACCAGGCCCTGGTCATCACCGGGCGTTGGCCCCCATGCCGCTTTGCGAACGTGTGCCTGTGGAACCGTTTCCAGCAAACGCTCGATTATGCCAACCGCAGCGTTACCCTGAACCGCCGCCAGACGCGTCTCGAACGCGATGGCTCGTTCCGCATCGTGCTCGCGCACCAGGACCCCGGCGGCGGCAACTGGCTCGATACCGAGGGGCGTGCATTCGGGCTGGTGTTCTGGCGCTTCTTCCTGCCCGAAGGCGCCATCGAAACGCCACGTGCGGAGCTGGTTGCCTTTGCCGATCTTGCGCACGGTTGATGCGGCAAAGCGGATTCATGATGTTCAGGAAGAGACAGCGATGAAGGATCTGCGTGACAAGGTGGCGGTCACAACCGGCGGGGCGAGCGGAATCGGTTTCAGCCTGGCGCAACAGGCGCTGGCCAGGGGTATGCGGGTGGTGATTGCCGACATCGAGGCGACCGTACTCGAACGGGCGGCAGCGCAACTGGACGGGTCGCTGCTGTGTGTGCGTACCGATGTCTCCAACCCTGGTTCGGTAAACGAACTCGCGCGCAAGACGCTGCAGCACTTCGGTGGTGTGCACCTGCTGTTCAACAACGCCGGTGTGGGTGGTGGTGGCCCACTGTGGGAAGCGAGCGCGGCGGACTGGGAATGGGTGCTGGGCGTGAACCTGTGGGGTGTCATCAACGGCGTGCGCGCGTTCACGCCGCACCTGATCGCACAGAACGAAGGCCATATCGTCAACACCGCATCGATTGCCGGGCTGATGTCCGCGCCCGGCACCAGCACCTACACGGTGTCCAAGCACGCCGTGGTGGCATTGTCCGAGGTGCTCCATGGCGATCTGCGCAATGCCGGTGCCGATGTCAGGGTTTCGGTGCTTTGCCCCTCGTTTGTGAATACGCAGATATACGCCTCGGACCGCAATCGTCACGATGAACAGATGGCGGCGAAGTCGGCGCAGCAATTGGCGGAACAGGCGGTTATCGAGGAAATGACGGCGGCGTTTTTCAGCCCTGCACTGGCGCCGGAGCGGTTATCCCACCGAGTGAGGCTCTATTCCAGCACTGCCGCGATCGGCGCGCCGGCCCGGGGGTTGAAGCGCGCGGGGTCGAGTCCGTACAGACTGATCACCGTGGCGGCGATATCGCGCTGGTAGACGGTCGGCAGCGGGCCAAGCTCGCCGCGCCGGGAGTGTCGGCCCGATCACCGCGAGCCAGATGTTCTCGCTGTTCGGAATCGTCGCATCGTGATCGATCCAGTTCCCGGGCGTGAGACCGCGACCGTGATCGGTGGTGATCACCAGGCTGGTCTTTCCGCGGTAGGCCGGGTCGGCTTGCAGCGTGCTCCACAACTCGCCGATCAGGCGATCTGCAAGATGCAGATAATCGAGCAGGCGATCGTAGCGATCGGCATGCGACCAGTCGTCCGACTGCCCCAGGCCGAGCCACAGAAAACGCGGGTGGTGTTTCTCGAGGTAGGCCTGCGCCAGCCGGAAGCTGAGCACATCGTTGCTGCTCTCTTCCCATAATTCCATTACATCGGCGCGCAGTCCGGTCAGGGTATCCATTTCCGGAGTGGAGATTCCCGGAACGGCTTCGTAGGCACCGTTCATGAAGAATGCATCGTCGGTGCTCGAGGCCGCCATCTTGAAACCATCCCATGAACCGATCTGCGCGACCGCGGATTTTCCGAGCTTCAGTTCGGAGACGAGAAATTCGGAAAGGTGCGGTGCGGGTAACGTACCGGGGTGTTGTCCCTGACCTCCGGATGGGCTTCGCCGGTCATGATTTCCGAATAGCCCGGCGTCGACCACCTGATGGTGTTGCTGACCTGCACCGAACTGCCGCGCGCCGGGTTGCCCAGCACCACCCCGAGCGGTGCCAGCGTTTTCCAGAAGAACGGCATCAGGGCTTCACGACGCTGCTCGGGGGTTTCGCGCCAGTAGCGCTCGCGCACGATTTCGTCCTCGGAAATCCCGCGTTTGGCGGCGCTGTCGGCCAGCAGCGGATCCATGCCCGGAAAAAACTCCTGGATGCGGACGCCGTCCAGGGTGATCAGGATGAGGTTCTCGGTGGCGCCCGGCCCAGGTGGGCAGCGACAGTGGCAGCAACAAAGCAGTGCAAACAAGCGAAGCATGATGTCTTCTCCCGGCTGTCGACACGCAGTGTTACGTCGCTATCTCCTGTGCGCAAGTCGTTGTGACTTACCAGCGATAGCCGAGCGCCAGCACCGCTTCGGTGTCGCTGTTCTCGAGTCGGGTCGAGGGCGCGCTGGGTGATCGTAATCGAGGCGCAATTCCGCGACCAGGCCGTCGATCAGCGGCAAGGTGAGGCCAGTTTGGACTCCAGCCGGTAGATCCCGCGGTCATCGAGTACCCAGATGAACTCAGCACTGTGGAACAGCTGCAGTTTCCACAGGCCGGTATCCCCAGGTGGTTGACCATTTCAGGTCTCCGACTTCCTTGTAAAGACGCCCCTCACCGTCGATGTCGAGGTGCACGATGCCGGGCCCCGCCTGCGGCGCAGCTTCAGATTGCCGGCAAGGTTGAGGTCGCGACCCAGCCCGGTCGCGATTCCCTCGCTTTCCGGGATGGTGTCAAAACGGGCGCGGTTGTAATCCACCAGCGAAAACCAGAACCAGCCGTTGCGGCGCAGGAGATCGAGCTGGTAGTCGAGCGACGCCTCGTCATCGCTGCGCTCCCCGTGCCGTTCCTCGTAGTCGATGCTGGCATCCAGCACGTGCCTGCGCTGCAGCCTGCGCCATGAACTGCGGGCATCGAGCTCGAGTTCATCCTTGTGACTCTCGCCGCGTTCGACGGTCATCGAGGTGGTGATCTTGCCAGTCCCTTCCTGCAGCGGGGTGGTCGGTTGCAGCAGCGCCAGGGTGGTGGTCATCGCCGGCTGGCCGGTGCATTCCAGTTCGGCGCGACCCTCGCTGCTGCTAAGGCCGCAATCGCGCAGCACCTCGCCTGCCGCGGTTTCCAGGTCGCTGCGGGTACCGGTGTGCATCGCCACCACATCGGATTTGTTGATCGAGATGTCGCCGATCAACTCTGCGCTCACACCACCTTGGTGGCCTCGATCCGTTTCAGCTCTCCGGGAATCCGGGCGCCATTGCCCAGTTGCAACTCGCCGCACAGCCCGGAGCTCCCGACCAGCAGGAGTGGCGGGGCAAGAAAGCGCTTTATCATGTTTGTCAGGTCCAGCATCGCGTCCCATCCAGCGCCGATCATAGCAAGTCCGCTGGTCCATGGTTGATGCCGCAGTGCCGGTTCGCGGTGGCGGCTTTACGCATTGCGGCAACTTGGCAGCATGCGCAAGGTATCGGACAGTCGGCGGAAAGAACAGTGGTGATGGCGTCATGAAAGCGGGTATTTGCGGTTTTTTGTTTTGCCTCTATCGTCACCGTTGACAGCGCACAGCCGCAGGTCGAGGCGGTTGCGGTCAAGGATGGCCGGATTCTCGCGCTCGGCACCCGGGAAGCGATCGAAGGCCAATACCGTGGCGATGCCACACGGATGTTCGATCTCGCGGGCAGAACCCTGTTGCCGGGATTCATCGATGGTCACAGTCATGTAGGTCACGCTCTGGGCCTGGTCGGCTGGGCCAATGTCTCGATTCCGCCGGTCGGCAGCGTGGACAGCATTGCCGCGCTGATCGAGGTGTTGCGTGCGCATGCCGCCGCCAGCGGCGCGGCGCCCGGAGACTGGATCACGGCCTACGGTTTATGACGCCGACGGGCTCACGGAGCAGCGCCATATCACGTGATGACCTCGATGCGGCATTCCCGGATAACCCGTGCTGCTGCTGCATGTTTCCGGGCACGGACTGGTGCTGAACTCCGCGGGGTTCGAGCGTGCCGGCATCGATGCGAGCACCCACACCCGAGGTGGGGTGATCGTGCGCAAGCCCGGCTCGCAGGAGCCCGCGGGATTGCTGATGGAGACCGCCGCTATGCCGGTCTACGGGCGCTGCCGCAACCCGATGCGGCGCAGCAGCTCGCGGCTCGATGCGGTGCAGAAGGAGTATGCGCGCAATGGCTCCACCACGATCCAGGACGGGGCCACGGACGCGCGGCTGGTGGGCATGTTCAAGGCAGCGGCGCAGCAGGGCGCGCTGTGGCTCGATATGGTGGCGCTGCCGCTGGTGATGAATCCGGCGGATCTGGAAACACAGCTCACAAACACCTTTGGCAGTTATAGCGGACACCTCAAGTTCGGTGGAATCAGGTGCTGAGCGATGGTTCGCCGCAGGGGCGCACGGCGTATTTCAGCGAACCCATGCTGGTCGAGGGTCCGGGTGGCGAGCAAGACTGGCGGCGCGCCGTTTATATCGGGGCCTGATTACCAGCAGATCTTCCGTGCCGTTCGCGACGCGGGAGTGCCGGTCTGGACCCACGCCAACGGCGATGCCGCGATCGATATGGGTGATCCCGTGCCCCACGAGCTGGTGGGGCGCAAGTCCCGCGGATGATCGACGCGACGTGGTGATCCATTCGCGATTCGTGCGCCCGGATCAGCTCGACAGTTATGCCCGGCTCCAGGATAGGCGCCTCGTTTTTCACCAATCATGCGTATTACTGGGGTGATGTGCATCTGCGCAATCTCGGCGAGCAGCGTGCGTTTTTCCTGAGCCCGCTGAACAGCGCGCAGCAACGCGGCATCCACTTCTCCAATCACAGCGATTTCCGCTGGAGTCGCTCACCATCGACGCCGCCTGGCTCTATCACGAGGAAGACACGGGGTTCGATCAGCCCCCGGCAAGCTGGCCGATTTCGTGGTGATGGACGCCAACCCGCTGACGGTTCCGGCGGCGAGCGCTGCGCGAACTGGAGGTGGAGGCACGGTCAAGGAAGGCGTGGTGGTGTGCGGGAAATTTGATCAGGCAGGAGGTTTCACGTTGCGAGCCGCAGTTGCAGCCGTGTTGTTGGTGACAGCGGTGTTTGCCGTGCGGGCAGACACCTTATGCTCAACACGGCCGCCTCGATCGAGGCGGGGCGGCTCTACCTGCGCCATTGCACCGAATGTCATGGCGCGGACGGGCGGGCGGTAGATGGATGTGATCGCCAACGCGACCGCCGATCTACTGAACCCGCCTTTGTATCTGGAATGGCAGCGGCGTCGGCGGAGATTCACCGCAGCATCGATGAGGGGGCTGGCGGCGATGCCGGCCTGGGGCGCGCAACTCAAGGGTGGCGAGGAAGTGTGGCGCTGGTGAATTTCAGCGCAGCCTGTGGCCGCAGGAGCAGCGTCCCGCAGTCATCAAGTGAATTTTGTTCGAGGAATCTGCTGATGAAAAATGAATTTGACGCGAAGCAGGACGACAACAGCGACGCGAACTGAGGCGAGTCTTCGCGACGCAAATTCCTCTGGTCCTCCGCGGCCGGGTTTGAGCACGCTGGCGGCGGGCATCGGCAGCAGTGCATTCGCGGCTGACTCCGCCGCGGGCGATATCCCTCGATCCGCATGGCCGATGCGTTCAGCGCATCGCTGGCCGAAAACGCCGGCGCCGGGCCAGTTCGCCGGGCCCGGCATGACCGGCGCCGAGGTTTTTGCCAATCTCCCGCCAGGCCGGAGGAGCTTGCTGCGCTGTTCTGCTTTCGCCCCGGCAATTACACCGTGATCACTACCGCGCTGGCGGCGGTTGGCGTGCCATCCTACGGGGGCGCACCGAGGGCTGATAAGCGATGGAGGACGGCTTCTCACGTGCCACCGGTGAAGTCGTTGCGACGCGACGCGGGAACCGAAGGCCCCGGGTTCACCCCCATGATCATGAACATCGCCGCGCGAACGCCGCGCGCACGCCGCCGCCGGTGCTGGCGAGCAACATGACGCTGTGTTGGCGAGGACCGCGAAGCGTTCATCCAGCAGGTTATCAGCAGCCGCCGACCGAGGGGATCATGAATACGGCAAGCGCCTGATCGATCCGGGCGCGGGTGCACGAGTACGGCGCGTACGCGTTCCGTCACCTCAAGTTCGGCTTGCCGGGTCCGGGGCACCTCGATTTCCGGCGGAAAGTGGCCCGTGCCCGGTTCAAGAGCGCGACCGGGAGCGGGAAGGATTTCTACGACAAGACGCGCTACCGCAGCGGAATCGCGTGCCCATCTCTTGCGGCGTGGCGGAAGTCGGCGGTGAAAATGACAGAGAAAGCCGAGCGACCGCCGATCGTGGGCGGGGCAGGGCGTTTTCCAGCGTCGGCGCATGGGAGGGCGCTGAAAAGTGCGCGCGGCGAGCGCGGTGATATCGCGGTGGTGACCTCCGCCTGAGTCGCGGTGCTCTTCCCGAGGATCGGCTCAGTACGTTCGGCGGCGCCTGATGCCCTGCTCAGCGCCGACCTGGTGGTTTTCGTCGGTTAGTACTTCGTTTTCGAGCCTGAGCGAATACTTCGCTTCAACCCGGATATCAAGGCGATCCGTGCACCTGGTGGTGAGGATCTCGGCGCAACTGGCCGCTTCGAACTGGTGTATCGTGACGAGGTTGCATTCCTCGAGGCGCTGGCCGACGGCCTGCGCCGTAAACGACGCGAGGCGTGGGTGACGCGAAATC
>JADIYI010000005.1:300000-476411 GCA_016705365.1 Gammaproteobacteria bacterium
GATGCGACTCCGGTCGACGTACTCGCCGGTGAGGCATCGACCGGGGCCGTTGCGGCCAGGGTGCTCAACGGCGCGGCAGTGTTGCTGGCATTCGAACAGTTGGGCGGCGCCGACCAGGTGCTGCAAAACACCAAAGAGTACTCCCTGGAACGCAAGGCGTTTGGGCGGCAGATTGGCAGTTTCCAGGCGCTGAAACACAAGATGGCGGATATCTACACCGCCAATCAACTGGCACGTGCGCATGTTTACTACGGCGCGTGGGCCCTGTCCTCGGAGGCGCCGGAGTTGGCATTGGCGGCCGGTGCCGCGCGTGTTTCCGCGACAGTGGCATACAACAGTGCGGCGGAAGAAAGCATCGAAATTCACGGCGGTATCGGTTTCACCTGGGAGATGGACTGCCACCTGCACATGCGGCGCGCCCGCTTTCTGGCGCAAGTCATCGGTACTGAACATGCCTGGCGCGCCCAACTGGCGAACGAACTGATCGGGGAGGCCGCGTAGGCGGGAGAAACAGCAATGGATTTCAGAGACACCCCTGAGGAAGCGGCATTCCGGGTAGAGGTTCGGGCATGGCTCGGGGTCAATGCCACGCCTCGCACCAGCGATGATGAGCGATTTGACGCGGGCATGAGTGAAGCGGAACGCATAGCTGCCGCCCGTGAGTGGCAACGCAAAAAGGCGCAAGCCGGTTACGCAGCTATCACCTGGCCAAGGGAATTCGGGGGAATGGGCGGCACGCCGATACAGCAGGTTATTTACGGGCAGGAGGAAGAGCAGTTCCTGGTACCCCGCCAGGTGTTTGAAAACAGTTTGGGACAATGTTTGCCCACGGTGGCCATGTGGGCAAAACCTGAACTGACGGCGCAGTATATTCCACGGGGACTGCGCGGCGATGACATCTGGTGCCAGCTTTTCTCCGAGCCGGCGGCCGGCTCGGATACCGGCGGCATTCGCACCCGTGCCGAGAAGCGGGGTGACGAGTGGATTGTCAATGGACAAAAGGTGTGGACCTCCGGCGCCCACTTCTGCGATTACGGCATACTTCTGGCCAGGAGTGACTGGGAAAAGCCCAAGCAGAAGGGCCTGACCATGTTCATGCTGGACATGAAAGCGCCGGGTATCGAAGTTCGTCCCATTCACCAGATGTCCGACGAGTATGAATTCTGCGAGGTTTTCCTCACCGATGTACGGATTCCCGACAGTCATCGCCTCGGCGACGAGTGTGACGGCTGGAAAGTCATGCTGAGCACGCTCATGCACGAGCGCATGTCGCTGGGTGGAGTACTGCCATCAAACCTCCATGAAGGCCTCATCGACCTGGCACGCAAAGCGCTCTGGAACGGAAAGCCGGCTGTGGAAGATGATCGCGTCAAAGCCCGCATTGCCGACGCCTACCTCAGTCAGAAGGGTGTCGAACTCATTATTTCCCGGGGGATTACTGCCCTTTCCAGGGGACAGCAGCCGGGGCCGGAAATGTCGATTCTCAAGCTGGTCGCGGGCAAGGGTATTCTCGATATCGCGGGGTTCGCCATGGAACTGGCCGGGCCGGAGGGCATGCTCAGCCACGAGGTCCTCGGCAAGGAGTGGGCCTTTCTGCAGCGCCTCTGGCTATCTGCTCCCGGAATACGCCTGGCCGGTGGCACCGATGAGATCATGAGAAACACGGTCGCGGAGCATGTGCTGGGCCTGCCGCGCGAAATGCGGACAGATCGCGATATACCCTTCCGGGAGTTGGAGCGCTAGACGGAGACATATGAAATGAGCAGCATCAGGACGTTCAATTTGGCTGATCTGCTAGGCGTGGTGGTGGAAACGGTGCCACGGGGACGGGAAGCGTTGGTCTGTGGCTCTAGGCGGGTAAGCTATCAGGAGTTTTACGAGCGGGCGAAGCAATTGGCGCTTTGGCTGCGCAGCCAGGGGATCGCGGCCGGCGATACCTTGGGCATCCACGCGTACAGCAGTATCGAGTTCATGGAAGCAACGTTCGCTGCCTATATGATCAAGTCGATACCGGTCAACGTTAATTATCGTTATACGGCCAGCGAGGCCTGCTACATCTACGACAACGCCCACCTCAAGGGGCTGGTCTATAACTCGGCAGTGGAAGATTGCGTCGCAGACGCCTTGCTGCCAAACCACAAACTCAAGGTGCTGCTGCGCATCGGTGAGCCGGGCAATCGCCTGACACATGCCGTTGCTTTCGAGGATGCGGTTGCTGCGGGCACCGGATCCCTGGAAGACATCGAAGTCAGTGATGATGACCTGTTCATGCAATACACGGGCGGCACGACCGGCAGGCCAAAAGGCGTGCTGTGGTCCCACAAGGCAATCTTCCATGCAGCGTTCGCCGGTGGCGGCAGTCTTTGCGAAGCGGGTCCAATCGAGCATCCGCAAGAGTTGGCGGATCGCGTCAGGGAGACATACCCTTTACGCATTTTCGTCCTGGGTCCATTGATTCACGGCAATGGCATGTGGGCCACGACCATAGCACTGCTGGCGGGCTGCACCGCTCTGTTGAACGATCGGCCCGATCTGAATATCGAAAACATCCTGGATGTGGCGACCCGGGAGAAAGTGAACGTTCTAAACGTGATCGGCAACGCCATGGTGATTCCTCTGCTTGACGCCCTTAAGAGCCACCCCGAGCGCTGGGATCTTTCCAGTATCGTCTGCGTCGCCAACGGTGGTGCCATGCTTTCTCCCGACGCGGCTGATCGCCTGCGTGCTTGCCTGCCGTCCGCTGCCGTAATCGTGAATTCGATGGGCTCAACCGAGACAGGTGTCTCGGGTGCTGGATGCAAGCCTGGCGACGGCGGCCTGATTCGCCTCAAGTCGAGCGATACCGTTGACGTGGCCGTCGGTGGCGAGCGTTTTGCGCACCCTGGGGAGATGGGCATTCTGGTTCGGATGGGCTACATACCAGAGGGCTATTTCCGCGATCCCGGAAAGACTGCCGAGACGTTCGTAACCATCGACGGCAAGCGCTGTGCCATCAGCGGCGATATCGCCCGGCGGGAAGAGGACGGATCCATCACCATATTCGGACGTGATTCCCAGTGCATCAACACCGGCGGCGAAAAGGTGTTCGTTGAAGAGGTTGAGGAAGTACTACTTGCCAACGACTCGGTCAAGGATGCCCTGGTGTTGGGAATTGAAGATTCCCGCTGGGGCCAGAAAGTCGTGGCAGTGATAACCACCACCAGCGCTACCGGTGAAAATGTTGCTGCCTTGAAAGATCATTGCCGAATGAAGCTGGCGGGTTACAAAGTGCCCAAGGAAATCGTCTTTGTACCCGAGGTACCCCGTAGTCCCGCGGGAAAAGCCGATTACGCCGCAGCTCGGTCCCTGGCCGAGAGTGCGCTGGCAACCACACAATAGTTGCGCCACCCTTCGCATCCGCAGCGATTCACGGTCCAGTCTCAAAACACCCCTCTCGCAATGTTTGACATCATCAACCTGCGGTCTGGGCACCGTCTATGGGCAGAGCGATGCCGGTAACAAACCGCGCTTCGTCCGAAGCGAGGTAAGCCACGGCCGCGGCAATCTCCTCCGGCTCGGCCCCTTCCAGCAACGGCGCCAGCCTGCCCATCAGTGCCATGTCTGCTCCATCGGGCATCGCGAAATTCGCGGTGAGGGGCGTCTTGACCAGACCGGGGCAAACCGCATTGACCCGTACCGCCTGCCCCGAGTACTCCAGAGCCAGCGACTTGCTGAACATCAACACTCCTGCCTTGGTCGCACAATAGGCTGAATTGTATGCTTGGCCCACCAGGCCCGCACTGGATGACATGTTGACGATATTTCCTTTGCTCTCGATCAGATGCGGCATGGCGGCGCGACACATGAAAAACACCCCGTCCAGGTTGATACCCATGGCGCGATGCCACTGCTCGTCGGTGATTGACGTCAGGTTGTTACAGATGGCGATGCCGGCGATATTGCAGAGGATATCCAATCGGCCAAACCGTTCGATACAGCTGTCTACCGCTTTCCGACAATTGGCGGAGTCGGTGACGTCGAGCTGCACCGCCCGACTCTTTGTGCCTTGCGCAAGCAACCCGGCTGTTTTGGCGAGCCCCTCTTCGTTGATATCAGCCAATAGTAGACTGGCGCCTTCATTACCCAGGCGAAGGGCTGTGGCTCGCCCGATTCCCGAGGCAGCACCAGTGACCAGCGCGACTTTTCCTGTAAATCTGTTCATTGTTTCTCCCTGGAATATGAAGGCCCCGCCGCTAGAAGACAGTACCCACGCGCTGACCCGAGTTGCATCTTCCGACAACAAAAAAGCTGCGTGGAGGCGAAAGCTCTCGGCACCTCCCACGCGTGCCTGGTTTTCGCGCCCCCAGCGCGACGCTACGTGGCGCACAACCGCTCGGAAGTTGGCAGTGTGTGCACCACGATTCTGCCATTTTCAGTGTGTTTTGGCTCAAATGCCGGCGTTCACCCGGTGCAGAACCACCAACCGCCAGCGGATGAGTGCAAACGGGACGGATCAGATCGTGCTTTGGACGAACTCCGCCACTGCCACCGGATCGTTGACCGGACGAGGGTTGAACATGGTACTCGGATCACTCATGACGCCAGTTACAAATTGCTCGAACTGTGCCTCGATCTGATCGCCGGCAACGAGTTCGGACAGGCGCCGTGGCTGCCCTATTTCCTTCATGAGCACCTCAACGGCGTCAGCGGCCGCTTCGGCCGCGGCAACGGCGCTCATATCATGGGTATCGACGCCCAGGGCAATTGCGACTTCAACCAGCCTGGTCGTGGCGAAATCCCGGTTGAAACGCATTGCCGCGGGCAGTGCGATGCCACAGCCGGTACCGTGGTGCAAGCCAAACAGAGTGCCGACCGTGTGAGAGTAGCAGTGAGCAATGCCCAGACCCGTGTTAAGTGCAATGCCGGCCAGCGTCGACGCCGCCAGCATGTTCTGACGGGCGACCAGATCACTGCCATTTGCCACTACTTTCGGCAGATTATCTTTGATCATCCGGATCGACTGTAGCCCGAGGGCGATACCGACAGGATTCGCATCCGGGTTTACCACACTTTCGACAGCATGTGTCAGCGCATCCATCCCGGTCCCTATACTCAGGGATTTTGGCAGTCCGGTCACCAGCGTCGGATCCAGGATGGCAACGTCCGGATATAGATTGAGACCGTTGAGGAAAAATTTCCGGTGCAGGCGGCTGTTGGTGATCACCGCCGTCGCCGAGACCTCGCTTCCGGTGCCGTGCGCAGTGGGAATCGCGATGTGCGGCAGAAGTTTATTTTCGAAACGCAAAAGATTCATATTCTGGATTGCCGAGCCCCCGTTTGTCAGGGCTACCAGCGCAAGCTTGGTGCAGTCAATGCAACTGCCGCCCCCCAGGCTGATCAGACTGTCCGCACCGATCTCGCGGCAGTAATCAAGGGCTGCCTGAGCACATTCGTAAGGGGGGTCCGGCACTACCTGATCGAATACACCAGCGCAGCGATCACCAGCGGCTTGCAGGGCGCGGTCAAGCAGGCCCGCTTTGCGTACCCCGGGATCGGTGATTATCACGGCTCTTTTTGCTTCGAGCTTGCGCAGTTCGCTGTTGAGACCGGCCAATGCTTTCGGTCCACAGACAATCTTGGTTGGCGATAGATGAGTGAACTTCTCACCCTTGGGATAGGGAAACACCGAGCCGAAGGTGCTGCGGTTGACAGTGGCTTCGTTAGAGGTGTAGATCGACTTTAGCTGTGTATAGTGCTTCAGTCCTTCCTCGCCGAACTCACGGCCGATACCGCTGGCCTTGCAGCCACCGAACGGAACAAAATCGGAAAGCATGGATATGTCATTGATCGACAGGATACCGGTACGGACCCGGTTGGCAATGGTGCGCGCCCGCTTTATGTCGGTGGAGTAAACTGCTCCGGCGAGGCCATAATCACTGTCATTCGCGATGCCAATGGCCTCGTCGTCGGTTTCAAACGGGATAACCACCAGTACAGGTCCGAAAATTTCCTCGCGAGCCACCTGCATGGTGTTGCTTACGCCGGTGAGAATGGTGGGAGCGTAGTAATGGCCATTTTCATACTCGGGCCCTGTCAACCGGTGGCCGCCGCAGGCAACCGTGGCACCTTCGGCCCTGCCGATCTCGACATAGCGCTCAACAGTTTCAAGCTGTTTTTTGCTGCTCAATGGTCCCATTGCAGTATCGGGCAGCAGTTGGTAGCCAACTTTCAGATCCTGAATCCGCTCACACAGCCGTGCGATGAACCGGTCATGGATCTTGCCTGATAACAGCAGGCGCGAACCGGAGATGCATACCTGACCGGCATTCTGGAAGTTCGCAGCGATGGCGCCATCGACGGCAACATCGATGTCGGCATCATCCAGGATGATATTGGCCGATTTTCCACCCAGTTCCAGGGTCACCGGCGTAAGGTTTCTGGCAGCAAACGCCATGGAGATCCTGCCTACCTCACTGCTTCCCGTCAGTGAAACCTTGTCTACCCCCGGATGCGAACAAAGCGCTTGACCAACACTCCCGCCCGGACCGGTGATAACGTTCAGAACCCCCTTGGGAATACCGGCCTGGTTTGCCAGCTCGGCGATCATCAGCGCCGAGAGCGGCGTAGACGAGGCGGGTTTGAGCACCATCGTGTTGCCCATGACCAGAGCGTGAGCTATTTTCCACATTGCCATGGAGTACGGTACGTTCCATGGCGTGACGGCTGCACAGACACCAAGAGGCTCTCGACGGACAGTATTTTCGCCAAAAGCGAAAACCGAGCCCGACATTGACACATTTTCCTCCCAGGGAAATTTGTTGGCGGCATACCAGGCCAGATTGCGCGTCGAGTTGCAGGCGACCCACAAGCCACCGGCGGCCCAGCTCAAAGGACTGCCGTTGCTGCGGCTGTCGGCAATGGCTATCTTGTTGCAATTCACCTCAACAAGGTCGGCAAACTGGAACATGATGTCGGCACGGTCGCTGGCTGACATACGGCTCCATATGCCAATGTCAAAGGCCTCGCGCGCGGCTTCCACGGCAGCATTGACGTCGCGTTCATCGCAACATGGAACTTCTGCGAAGAATTCTCCGGTCCCCGGATCGATGACTTGCATCGTTTGGCCGCTCGCCGCACCGACTGATTCACCGGCAATAAACATTTTGTAACTATCCATGGATCCCCCTTGGTACTGCTGTCTCAATAAAATACCGCTTCAGGTTGATGTCCGGCTGAAGCCGCGCGCACATCATCCCGATCAACGTCAGGCCCACACGTCGCGGTCACCGGAAACCACCTGCCCGATCAGGCGGCGGCTGTAGATGTATTCGTCAGTGCACGCGGGGCGCTCCATTTCGCCGAACAGGATGCGTCGCTGCGAGAGGCGGATCTCGACCACCGCCTGCTGCAGCAGGCCATAGCTGATATACCAATCAATGTCGTGCAGTCGAGCGCCGGTCCGTCGCTCGTAGGCCGCGACAACCTCGTCGCGGCGCAGGAAACCGGGCATCGCGTCGATGCCCGCCATCAGCTTCGCCACGTGGCGGAAATACCGGTGGAAGAAAATCAGGTAGCCGACGTCCATCTCGCGCGGACCGAGCATCGCGAGTTCCCAGTCCAGCACGCCAACCGCCCGGAAATCTCGCCACAGCACGTTTGCCGGGCGCGCGTCGCCCCAGTTCACTACCGCCGCGCCTTCGTGCGAGGGCCAATGCGCTTCCAGCCAGTCGAAGAGTCGCTCCACGGGTGCGAAGCGCATGCCACTGCGACCCCACTCGTAGAGCGCGCGTTCGCGGGCGAAATGGCGCCTGAGCGGGGTGACGCCGTCATGAGCTATCTGCAGGAATGCGGTTTCTTCCGCGCTCGCCTTGATGCCATGGATTCCCGCCATCACGCAAAGAAGTTCCTGCTCCACCTGATCCTGCTGCGCCGCCGGCGCCCCGGCGAGCCAGCCACCGAAGACATAGGGAGGGTTGTCGGGAACCATCTCGCCGTCGATGCGTTCCATCACGAAGAACGGGACGCCGAGCGCCTCGCTTTCGCATTCCTGCCACGGCACCTTCGGGACCGCAACGGCGCTCCTGCTGCCGACGAGACGCATTACTCTCGTCTGCATGTCGAAGTCGTAGCGCGGAAACAGCGGGAACGCATCGGCGGGTGGCGGCAACCGTGCGACGAAGCGACCGTTGCGTGCGGCGCCGTTTTCGTTCCAGCGCATGTCGAAGAGCAGTGTCTCGCTGGACATGCCGGCCTTGCCGGGGCTGGTGAGCGGCGAAAGACGCGGATTACTTCCCGGACCCAGCGTTCGGGCGAACCACGCACCAAGCCGCGCGTGAAGTTCGACGGGATCGCGGTTGGAGGTGCGCATCTGATCGAGGTGCTGGCGAATCGCTGCCGGCTCAGTGAATCGCCGGTGAAGGCTTGATCTGCCCGGCTAGGCGCGCCTCCTCGGCGCGCAGGAAACGCTCCAGCAACCGGACGAGCTCGATGTAAAAACGCGGAGCCCCGTGCGCCTTCAACCGCGAGTGCAGGACTGGTATCCAGGCGCCCGGGTGGCGCGCGATGAAATCGTGCTGCGCGCGCAACACGCCTTCGGTACTCTCGCCCGCGCTGGCGAGTCCGGCCTCCTGGTATGCGAGGTAGTGCAGGAACTCGAGCTCGGTCAGCAGGTGATCGGGTTCCTCGCGCTGCCCCTCGGACAACGACAGGCCGAAGAAGTCGTAGAAACGCACCAGTTCCTCGGTTGCCTCCATGCCGGCGCTGCCGTAGCAACGGCCCTCGAGGGAGCAGCACGGTCCGTTTTCGCCGGCCACGAAGAGACGGGTGAATTCGACCGGCAGGAACTCGTCGTGCGCGCCGCAGTCCTGCAGCGCCTCCCAGTCCACTCCCACGAGCAGTGCCGGGTCGACTGCGCCGAGCAACTGTCGCAGCGCGCCCGCCAGCACGCCGGATCGTATCGCGTCCATGCCTTCATGATCCGGGTGCGAGAGCGCCGCGGTGAAAGCCGCATAGACAAGGCTGCGCGATGCATCTGCCAAGGGGTGTGCCGGCGTTTCGACTGCGTTCATGCCACGTACTTCTTCATCTCGACGCGGGTATCCCGGTCGTTTCCGGTGAACTCGTACCAGCCGACCTCGTTTTGCAGGTGACCGTGTTTGCCCGCGAACTGCGTCACTTTCACCGGGCTCGCGGATACAGAATCGTTGCTCCTGCCGGTCAGGAACTGGTTAGCCATCCAGGCGTGGTAGATGTGGACCTGTTCCGGTCGCATGCCCGGTGTCAGCTTCACGCGTGCCACGAACACGCCGACGTCGTTGCGGAACTCGGCGAAATCATGATCGGCAATACCCCGCCGTGCGGCATCGCCCGGGTTCACGAATACCACCGGCTCGCCGCGCTGCAAGCGCAACAGCAGGTCGAGATCGCGCCACATGGTGTGGATGCTCCAGCGCGTGTGGCCGCAGGTCATCGTGAGCGGATAGGCGCCACCCGACTGCGGAGGCTCCTTGTGAACCGGGAATTCCTCGCCGACCTCGATGAAAAACGGATGGTCCACGTAGAACTGCTGCCGCCCCGTGGCTGTTGGCCACGCCATCTTCTTCACCACCATGTCCTGATAGGGCACCAGGGGCTCGTCGATGCGGTAGTCGCTCGTGCCGCACCACATCTTGCCCATCTGGCTGACGCCTGTGTAGCGCATGGCGCCCTTGTTTGCGCGCAAACCCTCCAGCGTGATGCCGCGCGTCGCCGGTGACAGCGCGAGAATCATGCGCATGAGCTTCTCGTCCTCGCGTGGTCCGATGCGCTCCTTGTCGCTGAAGCGCCAGTACGCCCTGGACAGGTCGTAGGGCACACCGCGATAGGTACGTACCTCGGTGATCTCGCGTCGCCTGGCTTCGGCGCTCACGCGCTTCATCAGCAGCGAGAGGATTTCCCAGTCGGCTTTTGCCTCGCCCAGCGGCTCCACCACCTTGTCGCCGAGATGCAGATAGGGCGGATACGCGACCGAGTACTTGAAGCCGAGCTTCTCGTAGGGTCCGGCCGTGGGCAGCAGGATGTCGGAATGCCGTGCGGTGTCGTCCATGCGCAACGTCACGTCCACGACCAGCTTTGCGGTCTTGAACAGCGTGTTCTCCAGCTGATCGCCCATGCGGCGATGGCGGAACGGGTTGCCGAACATGTTGAAGATGATGTCGGGTTTCCCGAGTTCCGGGCCCGGCACATTGTGGATCTGGCCCGAGGCGATCGCTTCCTCGAGAAACTGCTCCGGCGTACGCGGCAACGTGGGGTCGTTGTAGGCGGGATCGAGCTGCACCTCGCGGGTGCCGCCGTTCAACAGCATCATCATGGATCCGGAGATGTAGGCCGGGCTCGCCGCCTGCTGCTTGCCGACCTCGGCCAGTGCTCCCCAGATTGCCGCGGGATCGTCGGGTGTCAGATCGCTCGGATGATCAACGAACGCGGCGAGCATCTTGCCGTCAAGCTCGAAGAATGTCATTTCCTGCCAGCCGCCACCCATGCGGCCGTTGTTGCCGGTGAGCGCCGCCATCAGGATCTGCGAGCGCTGTACCAGATCGCCGTGCAGGATCTTGCCCATGGCGGCACCGGCATAGATCATCGCCGACTTGGCGGTGGCGAATTCACGCGCGAAGCGCCGGATGACGTTGGCATGCACTCCGGTGATCTTCGCCGCACTCGCGAGGTCGTAGGCCGCCAGCTTGTCGCGCATGATCGAGAAGCCACTGCGCAGTGTCACCTTGGCGCCCGTGAGCAACGTCACGGTCGCGCCTTGCGGCTCCAGCACCGGGTGATCGTCGGGCGTCAGCTTCAGCGTCCGCTGTTCCGCCGCCACGGCCATGGAACTGCTGGACCACACCACCTGCTGCCTCTTCCCGTCCCACCAGCCGAAACACTCCTGCCGTCCGCCGGTCACCACGTCGGCCTCGCGCAGGAACTGCCGCGTGTCCGTGCGCACCAGCAGTGGCAGGTCAGTCTGCTCGATGATGTACGGCACATCGTGAAGATTCTCGTCGACGATGACCTTGCAGGCGGCGAGCGCCAGCGCCGCATCGGTGCCCGGCCGCGGGGAAATCCATAGGTCGGCGTGTATTGCGGTGGGGTTGAAATCCGGCGTGATCGAGACAATCTTCGCGCCGCGGTAGCGCACCTCGGTCATGAAGTGGGCATCGGGGATGCGCGTGGATACCGGGTTGCCGAACCAGTTGACGAAATAATCGGTACGGAACCAGTCATCCGACGAGGCCCCCGGTACCGGCATGCCCAGCGTGGAGGTCGCGCCGGTCATCAGGTCGCCGACGCCGGCGAAGTTCTCGGTGACGGGGATGCCCAGCTGGTTGAAGAAACGCACCATCGCGATCCAGCTCGGACCGAAGTCGCTGTTGTTGCCGTTCTCGCAATAGGCACCGACGCCGCCGCGCGTGGACAGCGTATCGACCAGCGCCGTGGCGATCTCCCCCAGCGCTTCGTCCCAGGTGATCCGCTTCCAGCGGTTTTCGCCCCGTGCCCCGACGCGCCTGAGTGGATAACGCACCCGGGCCGGACTGCGATATAGCGCAGCGGCGGAGGCGCCTTTCTGACACCCGCGCGGACTGTAATCGGGCACACTGGCATTGGTTCGGGTGTAGGGCGCGGCCTGTTCCTCGCGCCACACGATGCCGCCGCGCACGTACAGGTTCCAGGCGCAGCCGCCACTTGCACAGTTGTTGCAGGAATGAGTCCCCACTCCCACGCGGTCCCAACTCCATTTCTTGCGGTAGACGTCCCGGTAATTCCGATACTCGCGCGCGCCCGGCGGCATGCGTCCGTCGGCGAAGGCGGGCTTGAGGTTGTGCAGGTCCAGCAACAGCGTGGCCGCTCCCACGGCCGCGCCCTCGAGAAACCTGCGCCGGCTGATGCCAGATGAGGATTGCATCGCTCTCTCCTTTGCGACCTGGGCGCAGTGGCGCTATTCGACCCAGCGCACGACGGACGCCGCCGCGGGATCCTGGTCAAAACCACCGAACATGTCCTTCCATTCGTAGGCGATCAGCAGCTGCATCAGCTCTGAACTGCCGGTGACACGCATCTTCTCGCGTTCGGCCTTGACCGTGGCCAACGCATCCAGCACCTTCGGACCGAAGAGGCCCACGAGGTATTCATCGGGAATGCGCGGTGCGTTATCGTCGATATCGCCATCGGCGCCGAAGCTGGCCGGACCGATCGGTGGGACGTAGAACACGTTCGGCTCGGTGCCGTATTCGGGGTGCAGGGGCAGCGCCACTTTCCACTTGTCCACCAACTTGTAGATGGGCGCATCGGGATCATCGCGATACCCGACGAAGCGCACCCGGCCAGGGCACTGCCGCGCACAGGCCGGCGCAACGCCGGCGTCGATACGGGGAAAACAGAAGATGCATTTCTGCGCGACTTTCTTCTGGTGGTTGAAGTAGATTTTCTTGTACGGGCAAGCCGCCTGGCAGAAGCGGTAGCCGCGGCAACGATCCTCATCGACCGTGACGATGCCGTCGTCCTCGCGCTTCTCTATGGCCTGGCGCGGGCAGGCTTCCTTGCACGCCGGATGCGTGCAGTGATTGCAGATGCGCGGGAGGTAGAAGTGGAACGAATTGGGAAATGTGCCGCCACCCTCGTCCTCTTCCCAGTTCGGGCCCCATTGGGGTGCCTCGCCCAGGATCTCCAGGCGCGTGCTGCCGCCCTTTCCCTCGTAATAGATCTCGTCGTGGTTGAAATTCCATGCCTCGCCGTAATCGTTTCGCCCGGGCAGCTGGCCAGGCCTGGCGTTGCCGCCGGCATCGAAGCCACCACCCATCGTTTCCCAGTTTTTTGGCGTGCCCTTGCCGGGAACGGTATTGACGGTGTTGAACCACATGTAGTCCATGCCGTCACCCTGGGTCCAAAGCGTCTTGCAAGCCACGGTGCAGGTGTGGCATCCGAGACACTTGTTCAGGTCCATTACCATTGCGAGCTGGCGTTTGCTTGTGCTCATGTCTTTCTCTCCAATCAGGTGATGCCGTCCAGCACGAGTTCATGCCAGCCTTCGTGTGGCCCCAGCGCGAAGGCCTTGATACCCGCGCGCTCACCCTGGCTACCTTCCCAGATCGCGAGGCTCACGCCGATACGGCCGCCCGCGCCCAGCTGCGCAACCGGGCGCGAAGCCGTGGCCCGCATTGCTCGCGCGATCACCACGCGCCATTCGCCATTGCGATGCTCGCCCTGCACCTTGACCAGCTCGCGATCCAGGGTCTCGGTCGTGCCCAGCCCTTCGCCGCTGACGTGGCGACCCTGGCCGGCCTCGTCGGCACGCCAGTACCAGGCATTCACCGGCATGCCGGGAGCGCCCATGCTCATCAGGGGAGCTTTGGGGACGGTCGGAAACAGGATCGCGGCGGCATCCGGAAAGCCGGTGTCATCCTGCCCTGCGGCGCCAGTATCGGCCGAGGCATCCTGCCATTGCAGGCGGAAGGCGATATCACTGCCGTTGTGCGCCACCGCCACTGTCACGGACTTTATCGCACCTATCGTGCCGTCCGGAAAGGCGGCACGCACCGCCGATGTGGGCTGCAGCGCCGAGGGTGTGCCGCCAAGCGCAATCACCTCGACAGGTACCGGACGCCATAGCTCAGCCTCCGGGTCCAGCAGGGCCTGTAACCGCGCATCGCGCAGGAAAAGCGCTCTCATCGTTTGCTGCCTCCAGGTCGTACCGCACGTCGGTTCGAGATGTTTCCGCGTCCGGGGCTGACGCCCAGCGCCCCGAACGCTTTACTTATAGATAAGTTTTATCCGGATCGAGACGATCTGGATCAAGATTTTGTGGGACTGTTCCGAATTTCATTCCGCGGACCTGGATATCGCCCTGTCGTTCAGCCCGCGCATCGCCCTGCCGTAGCGCGGGCAGCGGGCCGCACGGCGCCGGAAGCGGCGCCGACGCAATCGCCTGTCCACCAACGCCGTGGCCAAGTTTTTTCCATAGGCCTACAATCAGGCGCAGCGGCGAGCTGCTGGCATGAAGCCAAATCGGCGTCCGCAGCCGTGAGTTCATGAATATTTCGGGCTAGTATTCATGGCGTTCGTCACATCCGGGGAATTCGTACATGCCACGACCCACCAAGCCGAAACCTGCGGCGCTACGCAAGATCGCGGCCAAGCCTGCTGCCGGGCATTCCACGCGTGCGGCAAATACGCCGGCCCGCAAGGGCCGTGTCGGCCGCCCGAGCCGGCTGTCGCGGGAGATGATCATCGATGCCGCGCTGAAGTTGCTGGCGACGCACTCTGTCGAGGAGTTCACCCTGGCGCAGGTGGCCAAGCAACTCGACACCGTGTCGATGGCGCTCTACAACTACTTCCCGAGCCGCGAGGCGTTGCTCGTCGAAGTTGCCAATCACATCGGCAAGCAGTTCACCATGCCGCCGCCGAAGCCTGCACAGGACTGGAAAACGACGCTGCGTGACTGGCTGTGGACGCTGCGCGAACTCGGCGAGAAGTATCCGGTGATTTTCAAGATCGCCGGCGTCGACGGCAAGACCTCGGCCGGCTGGCTTCGTATCACGCGGGTCCCCGGGAGGACGCTCTACGACCTGGGCTTCCGCGGCAAGGAGCTGGTGCTCCACAACTGGCTCTTCTGCCTCAAGGCACACGCGCTGCTGCATGCGGAGATCAGTGACGCCCGGTTCCATTCACCGGTGTCGCTGTCGCGTCTCGAGGAGCTCGAACCCGAGGAGCAGCAACACTTCCTCATGTTGCGGCCGTTCCAGGCACAACTCACCGGCAGCGACGTGATGGAAGCGGGATTCGCCGACCTGGTGGACAACATCGAACGCAAGCTCCCGATCAAGGCAAGGCGGCGGCGCTGAGGGGCGCATTGCGAGTCTGATCAGTCGACGCTCCACAGCACGCCACGATCAACGGAGCGCAGGTCCCGCGTACCGGTCAGGGCCATGGTCACGTCGAGCTCGGCGCGGATCAGTTCCAGCGCGCGCGTCACGCCGGAGTTGCCCATCGCACCAAGCCCATAAAGAAAAGCCTTTCCGATCATTGTGCCGTGCGCACCGCGCGCCAGCGCCTTCAGCACGTCCTGACCGCTACGCACGCCACTGTCGAACAGCAACTCGGTGTCGCTGGCCACCGCATCCGCGATTTGCGGCAGTGCCTCGATGGCGGCCGGCGCGCCGTCGAGCTGCCTTCCACCGTGATTCGAGACCACGATGGCATCAGCACCGGCGCGCACGGCGAGGCGAGCATCTTCCGGGTCGAGGATTCCTTTGATGATCAGTTTGCCGGGCCAGAGGCTTCGCACCCACTCCACGTCCTTCCAGCTGAGCGAGGCATCGAACTGGCCTGCGATCCACTGTGACAGCGTGGTGAGTCCGCGCCCGGTTGGTGCATAGCCTGCCAAGTTGCCGAAGCTGCGACTCTTCGCCGCAAGCATGCCGAGCGCCCAACGTGGCCGACACATGCTGTCGAACAGCGTGCCAAGCGTGAGCCGCGGCGGCACGGATAGCCCGTTTCTGATGTCGCGGTGGCGCTGGCCCTGTACTTGCAGGTCAGCAGTCAGGATCAGCGCGGGACACTCGGCGGCCATGGCGCGCTTGATCAGTTCAGCGATGAAGCCGCGATCGCGCATCACGTAGAGCTGGAACCAGAAGGGCTGCCGCACCGCCGCGCGCACCTGCTCGATCGAGAGAATCGACATGGTGCTCAGCGCGAAGGGTACGCCAAAGGCCTCCGCGGCCTGTGCCGCGTGGATTTCGCCGTTGGCGTGCATCAGTCCGGCGAGCCCGGTCGGTGCGAGCGCGACAGGCATGGAGACCGGGGCGCCAAGCAACGTGCTTTGAGTGTCGCGTGTCGAAACATCGATCATCACCCGCTGGCGCAGCCGGATGCGGTTCAGCTCTTCGGCGTTGGCGGCAATCGTGATTTCGTCATAGGATCCGCGGTCGACGTAGTCGAAGATCGCGCGCGGTACGCGGCGCATCGCGAGTTGCCGCAGGTCCTCGTTACAGGTGATCACCGCCATCTCAGACGATTCCGGAGTGGCTGCCGGCCGCTTGCGGGCGTTGCGACGAGATGCCGGCGCGGTACCCTGCGGCACGGAAGCAGGCGACGGGGTCGATCGCGCCGCCGGCCCGACGCCGGGCCTCGGCCAGGATCGGTGAGACGTCGCAATGAAAGGCGCGCTTCAGCGTGTTGCTGGCCATCAGCGCGTCATTGGTTTCCTGGAATCCCTCCAGCGCCGGGCGGTCGACCAGCAGGGCCTGCACGTAGCAGCGCTGCACGGCGCCTGCCGAATTGATCAGGCTTTCGATCGGGTCGGTTACGTTGTGTGACTGGTCGAGCAGGTAGGAGGGATCGAAGCCCGCCGCCGCGCGGTACTCGGCATCCACCAGTTCGTTGAAGATCAGGAACAGCTGGTAGGGATTGATCGAGGCGCTGTCGAGATCGTCGTCGCCGTACTTGCTGTCGTTGAAGTGGAATCCGGCCAGCTTCCGGAACTGGATCAGCCGTGCCACGATCATCTCGATATTGACGTTCGGCGCGTGATGCCCGAGATCGACCAAGGAATGGGCCTTCGGACCGAGCTGCATCGCGCACAGCGCGCTGGTGCCCCAGTCCTGGATCACGGTGGAGTAGAAAGCCGGTTCGTACAGCTTGTGCTCGATGAACATCCGCCAGTTGTCGGGCAGCGCGGCATAGATCACGCGCGCCGATTCGAGATAGCGTTCCAGCGCGCGCACCAGATGCTGCTGGCCCGGGAAGTTGCCGCCGTCGCCCACCCATACGGTCAGCGCACGCGAGCCAAGCTGGCGACCGTACTCGATGCAGTCCAGGTTGTGCGCGATCGCCTGCTCGCGTGCCTTCGCCGAGGTGTGCGTCAGCGAGCCGAACTTGAAGGACTCGCATTGTCCGGGCTGGTCCTGGAACGTATTGGAATTCACGGCGTCGAAGCCGAGCCCGAGTGCCGCCGCTTGCTCGCGCAGCGCGGCGTAGTCCGTGACGCAGTCCCACGGAAAGTGCGGTGACACGGTTGGCGTGCAGCGGGCAAGCGTGTGGATGACGGCGCAATCCTCCAGTTTCTCGAAAATATTGCGCGGCTCCGCAATGCCCGCAAAGCGCGCGAAACGCGTTCCCCCGGTGCCGACGCCCCAGCTCGGCACCGCGACCGCGAAAGCCTGTGCTCGCGTGGTGATCTCCTCGATATCAATGCCGGTGCGTGCGAGCTGCTCGCCGAGCGAGGCGTAGTCTTGTGTCAGAAAGGCCTCCAGCGGGCGATTCTGCGCGGCGATGAAATCGACGCTAAACGCGTTCATGATCGCACTCCTCAGCGGGTGAACGACGGCGCGTGGCCGGCGTCGACGTTGATGATGTTGCCGGTGGATTTGGCGGAACGCTCCGAGACCAGGAAGTACACGGCTTCGGCGACGTCCTCCGGGTAGACGTTGAGCTTGAGCAGGCTGCGCTGGCGATAGTGTTCCTCGAGCTCGTCCTCGTCCATGTTGTAGGCATCGGCGCGCTCCTGGCGCCATTTGCCGCTCCAGATCTTCGAGCCGCGCAGCACCGCATCGGGATTCACGACGTTGCAGCGGATGCCGAGCGGCGCACCTTCCAGCGCCACGGCGCGGGCCAGCTGGACCTCGGCTGCCTTGGCGGTGCAGTAGGCCGAGGCATTCGGCGAGGCGACCAGCGCATTCTTGCTGGCGATAAAGGCGATGGCACCTCCGCAGGCCTGGCGCTTGAGCAGACGGAAAGCTTCGCGCGTGATCAGGAAGTAGCCAGTTGCAAGGATCGAGATGTTGCGGTTCCAGAGTTCGAGGCTGGTGTCCTCGAGCGGTGCGGAGTTGGCAATTCCGGCGTTCGAGACCAGGATGTCCAGGCCGCCGAATTCCACGGCGGTTGCGATGCCCGCGCAGGCAACTGATTCCTCGACGGTGACATCGCAAACCACCGCGCGCACCGCATCGGAGCCGTATTCCCTTGCGAGCGCCACGCGCGTTTCCGCGAGTGCCGCGGCGTCGATATCCGCCAGCACCACGCAGGCGCCATCCTGGAGCAGGCGGCGCGCGGTTGCGGTACCGATGCCGCCCGCGCCGCCCGTGACCAGTGCCACGCGTCCCGCGAGGCTGCGCGGCTTTGGCATGCACTGCAGCTTTGCTTCCTCCAGCAGCCAGTACTCGATATCGAAGGCTTCCTGTTCCGGCAGCGCAACATAGGTATCGGCATGTTCGGCCTCGCGCATCACATTGATGGCGTTCACATAGAATTCCGCGGCGATGCGCGCGGTGGCCTTGTCGCGTGCAAAGCTGAACACCCCTACGCCGGGAACGAGATAGATCACCGCATTTGCATCGCGCATAGGGGGGCTGTCGGGGCGAGCACAGCGCCGGTAATACGCGGCATAGTTCTCGCGGTAGGCTTCGAGCGCGCCCGCGAGCGTGCTTTCGCAACGTGCGATCTCGGCCTCGCGCTCCGCGGCTGACGGATCGAAATCGATCAGCAGCGGACGAATCTTTGTGCGCAGAAAATGATCCGGGCAGGAGGTGCCCAGCGCGGCAAGCGCCGCGAGCCCTGCGGAGTTCACGAATTCGAGCACCGCGGGCGAATCGTCGAAGTGGGCGATCTTGTGTTGCGAACCACTGATCAGCCCGCGTATGCGCGGCATCAATGCGGCGGCGACACGGCGTCGCTCCGTGGCTTCGGCAATACCGGCATGACGCGTGCCACCGAATGCTTCTGCACTGCCGTTAGCCGCGAGCCACTCGCCGGCACGGCGCACGATGCGCAGGGTGGTTTCGTAACAGACCCTGGACGTATCGCCCCATGTGAACAGGCCGTGCCCCTGCAGCACCGCGCCGGCAAGCTGCGGGTTGGAGCTCGCCAGTTCGCCGAGCCGCAATCCCAGATCAAATCCCGGGCGCTGCCACGGCAGCCAGCCGATCTCCACGCCGAAAATGGTCTGCGTGAGTTCGCGGCTGCGCCTTGTGCAGGCGATCGCGATCACCGCATCCGGATGCACATGATCCACATGCGTGTGCGGGATGAAGGCATGCAGCGGGGTGTCGATGCTGGCTGCGCGCGTGTTCAGCGCAAAGGTGCAATGCGCCAGGTAGCCGACCATCTCGTCCTCGTGTGCGAGGCCGCGGTAGAGCTTTTGCATCTGTTCGAGTTTTTGCAGATAGAGCGTGGCAAAACCATCGAGCTTCATGCTGCCGAGATCGTCGCCAGAGCCCTTGACCCACAGCACCGGGACCTCCGCGCCGGTCAACGGATCCTTGTCCGGCAGCTTGGCCGAGGTATTGCCGCCGCCGAAATTCGTGATGCGCAGATCCGCGCCGAGCAGGTTTGAGCGGTACAGCAGCAGCTCCTGCTCGCTCAGCCGGGCGGCGCGCGCTTCGTCCCAGAGATTTTCGATCGTGTGCAACAGGAGGGCCTCGCGCGGGTGAATATTAAAATAGTTTATCAGTCCGATGGATCACAAACAATCACAAACAATCACAAACGGTCATCCGTAAAATGATCATCATCGACGGTTTCAAGGTGCGTTTCAGCTGCGAGCCTTGTCGATCAGGATTTCCGCGTTGACCCGCACCTCGAGCTCCCGCTCCGGCGTGAGCCGTATTCGCCGCCACCGCCCCGGCACCGAGGCGCCCGACCCACAGGGTATTGATCAGCTGATGGCCGGCCTGGACCGTGTTGGCCAGCACGATCGGCGCGGCCATCTCGGCCAGCGGCCGCAGGGTGGAGCCCTTGCGCACGCTGTTCACCACGTCATGGTTGTCGCAACCAGCAGTTCCTGCACCTCGGGCAGCCATTGTTCGTCAAAGCCTGCGGCGTCGGAGCTGTAGCCGAGCAACTGGCGCAAGATCACTGAGCGTCGCTTCAGCAGTGCCAGATCGGTGGTCATCGGTCGCCACCACCGCGCGCAGCTCACGGGCGAGCTGCGGATCGAACACATTGGCCGCGATCGCGTAGCCGGCATGATTCGAGGCCGGCCTTGAACTGCGCGAGCTCCGTGGTCGGTTCTGGCAGCGGGCTCTCGACCTCCAGCGCGATCATCGGCCCGTTGCTGGCAGGGAAGCAGGGCTGGGAGTGCGAGTTGCCCGTGGACATTGACTGTTTGTTTCCAGTCTGGTGGGAGGGTAGCAGCATAACTTACTACTAAAACAATCAAAAGTAATCAATAGATTGCAAAATAGATCGTAGTTGAGTAAGGTTGATCCTCCGCAATCACGCCACGCGCGTTATGGCGGCTCTGCACCGCCGCAAGGAGCGAGTGGGGCAGGGATCATAACAACCGGACGGGTCAGCCATGCTGGAGCAACAACGTCAGCGCCTCATCCTCGATCTTCTTGAAGAGAAGCAGTTCGTGCGCCTGCAGGAACTGGTCGACACCCTGAATGCCTCGCCGGCAACCGTTCGCCGTGATATCAACAAGCTCGCCGCGGAGGGACTGCTGAGCAAGATCCACGGCGGCGCGCAACTGAGCGCGTCCGGGCTGGCTCCCAGAGCGCCGCGCCAGCAACTGCAGGGTGCGGCGTTCCTGGCGAACCTGGAGCGCCAGGTGGCCGAGAAGCGCGCGATCGCAGAGCGTGCCGTGGCGCTGTGCCAGGACGGGGAAACGATCCTGATCAACGGCGGCAGCTCCACCTTCATGATGGCCGAATTCCTGTGCGCGCGTGATATCAACGTGCTCACCAACTCCTTTGCACTGGCCGGCGTGCTGCTGGAATCCGGGCGGTGCCGGGTCACCCTGCCCGGCGGGGAGCTGCATCGCAAGCAGAACATCATCGTCAGCGCCTTCGACGAGGACCTGATTCAGCGGTATCACGGGCGGCGCATGTTCATGGGCACGCCTGCCATCGGTGCACACGGTGTAATGGAGTCCGACCCGATATTGATACAAGCCGAGCAGAAACTGCTGCGCCAGGCCGAACAGCTGGTGGTCCTGGCCGACAGCAGCAAGCTCAATGCACGCGCCGAACTGGTGTTCTGCCCGCTGGAGGAAGTCGATATCCTGATCACCGACAGCGGTATCGATGCGGACACGCGCGTGCTTTTCGAAGACGCCGGTATCGAGCTGATCGTGGTCGAACCCGTTGCAGGCAACACGCAAACGCGTGTCGCAGGAGAACAAGGCTGATGCAGAACGACGAATTCGAGCGCACGCCCGTCACACCCGGACGGCTGCAGCCGGCGCGGCATTTCGCGGCAAATTATGCCGGCGAGCATGTGGCCGGGACCGAGTTCGTGATCGGCGCGATGTTCGTGGCCTGGGGCGTATCCACGGGCGACATCCTGTGGGGGCTCCTGTGGGGCAACCTGATGGCGGTGCTCAGCTGGGGGCTGGTGTGCGCGCCGATCGCGGTGCAGACGCGGCTCACGCTGTACGCCTATCTGGAGAAGATCGGTGGCCCAGGCATGATCCGCGTCTACAGCGTGGTCAACGGCGTGCTCTTCTGCATACTCGCGGGAACCATGATCACGGTCTCCGCCTCGGCGATGCGCATCCCGCTGGGCATTGCCCCGCAGGTCGACTGGTACCCCACGAGCGTGGCTTTCGTGGCGCTGGTGCTCGTGATCGGTGCGGTGGTGGTGTGGATCGCACTGCGCGGTTTTCGCGGCGTGGCGCGTTTTGCCACGGTCTGTGCACCATGGATGGTTCTGATGTTCGTGCTGGGCGCGATGGCGATGCTGCCGGTGCTGGCGGCGAGCACGGATGGCGTGCAGGCGAGTTCGGGGATTGCCGATTTCGGCACCATCGCCGATCGCTGGATCTGGCAGGGAACCGGTGCCGGTTCGGTCGGTATGTGGCATGTGGCGGCGTTTGCGTGGATCTGTAATCTCGCGATGCATGGCGGTCTGTCCGATATGAGCGTGCTGCGTTTCGCGCGCAGCCCGAGCTATGGCTTTCTCTCCGCGAACGGCATGTTCATCGGGCATTACATGGCGTGGGTCTGTGCCGGCATCATGGGCGCGGGCGCCGCGCTGCTGTTGAAGAGCAGCATCTCGGTACTCGATCCGGGTGCGGTGGCCTACCAGGCGCTTGGTTCCGCGGGCATTGTTGCAGTGATCGTTGCCGGCTGGACGACCGCAAACCCCACGATCTACCGCGCCGGGCTGGCGTTCCAGTCGCTCAACCCGCGCTGGGGTCGCGCGCGCGTCACGATGATCACCGGCGGCGTCACGACCGTGATTGCGTGTTTCCCGTTCGTGTTCAGCCGGCTGATGGATTTTGTCGGGATCATGGGGCTCACGCTGGCGCCGGTCGGCGCGGTGATCGTGGCCGAACACTGGCTGTTTCCGCGTCTCGGGCTCACGCGTTACTGGGCGCACTACGCGGGTCTGCGCACGAATTTTGCCGCGCTCGCGGCATGGGCGCTGTCGTTGCTTCTCGCGCTGGCGCTGGTCTGGAGCGGGACGCTGCATCTCTTCTTCCTGCTGATCCCGACCTGGATCGCGGCAACCGTGATCTACCTCGTCCTCGCCAGCTTCAGCGGTGCGCGCGTCGCGCACGCCGAGCAGGCTGCCCGGGATGAGGGCGCGCTGCGACAGCAACAGGCCGCGGAGCGGCAATACCTGGATAACGAGCAGTTGTGGCGCGCCAGCACGGCGCGCGCCAGCGCAAACCCGCGTCTGCAGTTCAGCCGGCTGTTTACCCTGCTTGCGCTCGCGTGTTGCGTGTTCTCGGGGCTGGCGGTCTTCAACGGGACGATCGAACTGGCAACGCTGCGCGACTGGTTGATCGCGCCGACCGTGATTTACCTCGTGGCCGCGACGATCTGGATGCGCGAAAAGGAATGCCGTGATTCGGAAATCCCGCCGGCATGAGCTGCACGCTGATTTTCGACATCGGCAAGACGCATGCGAAGGCAATCGTGTTCGATGCCGTTCTGCAGCCCGTCGCGCGCCGCCAGCGTGCAAACAGCGTGCTCACTACCGCGCCCTATCCGCATCTCGATGTCGACGGCCTGTGGCAGTGGATGCTCGAGGCGATGCGCGATAGCGCAGCGCAACACCGGATAGAGCACATCATTGTCACAACGCATGGTGCAACGGCGGCGCTGATCGATCCGGCGCGCGGCGAGAACGGGCTCGTTCTGCCGGTGCTCGACTACGAACACTCGGGGCCGGAAGAATTCGCGGACTACGAGGCGCGGCGACCCGCCTTTGCGCAAACCTTTTCGCCGGCGCTGCCGGGTGGCCTGAATCTCGGGCGGCAGTTGCACTGGCTGCGCACACGGTTTCCGAAGGACTTCGCGCGTGCGCAGGCCGTGCTTCTCTACCCGCAATACTGGACATGGCGTCTGAGCGGCGCGCTGCTGAGTGAATGCAGCTCGCTCGGTTGCCATACCGATCTGTGGTCGCCGCGGGCGCGGGATTTTTCCGTGCTGGTTCCCGCACTCGGGCTGCTGGGCAAAATCCCCCCGCGGCGTGTGGCCTGGGGGTCAGTGCAACTGCATGCCGATATTGCCGATCGCACGGGGCTTACGACGAACTGTGCGGTGCATGCCGGAGTGCATGACAGCAACGCGGGTTATGCACGTCAGCTGAAACTTGCGCTGGGCCGGCCATTCGTGCTGGTCTCGACCGGTACATGGGTGGTGTGCATGGCATCGCATGGGGCGCTGGAGGCGCTCGACGAGACGCGCGACATGCTCGCCAATGTCGATATCCACGGCAACCCGGTCGCCTGCGCGCGCTTTATGGGCGGGCGCGAGTTCGCCGCGATCTGCGGATTGCTCGGCGCCGATCCGGACGCCGATGTGAGCGTCGAGGATGTGCAGGCCGTTGTGGATGCCGGCGCGCTGGCGCTGCCAAGTTTTGGCGGCGCCAGCGGACCGTTTGCCGCATCAGCGGGACGAATCGTCGGCCAACCCGCCAACGGTGCCGCGCTTGCCACGCTCTACACGGCGCTGATGATCGATCAGCTGCTCGATCTGCTGGCGGCTCCCGGCGAGATCGTGATCGAAGGTGCGCTTCTTGCGAACTCCGTGTTGTGCCGGTTGGTGGCGGCGCTGCGCAATACACCCGTGGGCCTGTGCGGGACCGGCGATTCGAGCGCGCTCGGCGCGGCCATGCTGTGCCATTGGGAGCGCGAACCCGAAATGGCGCCCCTACAGCACTGCGAGCCGTGCACGCTGCGTGGACTCGTGGATTACCGCGCGCGGTGGCGCATGGCGGCTGCGGACCAACCACGGCAGCGATCAGGACAATCGGAGATCAATGCATGAAGACTGGATGGAAGTGGTTCTGGGGTGTGACGGCGCTGCTGGTGCTGCTCGCACTGGTGGCCGGTGGCGCCTACTACAGTGAGATGCGTGCGAACGGCTTTTTCCGTGACCCCGTATTCGAGACCGAAAGGCCGGCGCTGCCGCCGCTGGAGCATCCGGCGGTGCTGGTTTTCTCGAAAACCAATTCCTTCATTCACAAGGAGGCCATTCCGGCGGGGAAGCAATTGTTTGAGCAGATCGCGGCGGAGCAGGGCGCGAGCATTTTCCTGAGCGACAGTGGCGGCGTTTTCAATCCGGAGGATCTCGCGCATTTTGATGTGATCGTCTGGAACAATGTGACCGGCGATGTGCTGACCGCGCAGCAACGCCAGGCCATGCGGCATTGGCTCGAACAGGGCGGCGGCTTCCTGGCACTGCACGCGGGTGGCGACAACAGCCATGAGGTCTGGCCCTGGTACCTCGACACCGTGATCCGCGCGCGCTTCATTGGCCATCCGCTGTACCCTCAGTTCCAGCAGGCCACCCTGCACATCGAGCAGCCCGCCGATCCGATCGTTGCGGCTCTCGAGGAAGACTGGGTTCGGACGGATGAGTGGTACTCCTTCGACAACAGCCCGCGCGCGTCGGATGTCCGCGTGCTCGCAACGATCGACGAAAACACCTACTCCCCCGGCAGCTTTTTCGGGAAGCCGCTGGCAATGGGCAGCGATCACCCGATGATCTGGAAGCACTGTGCTGGCGCCGGCCGGGTGTTCTATTCGGCGCTGGGGCATACCGCGGAGAGCTATTCGGACCCGAAGTACCGGGAAGTGCTCATGCGCGCAATTGTCTGGGCTGGCCGCCTGGACCCAGCTGCCGCGCTGCCCGCGGATCCGCTCATCTGCGAAACCAATTGAACAGGAGGAGAAAATCATGATGAACCGACGGAAAATGTTGCTGGCAGTTGCCAGCGCGATGGGCGGTGCCATGCTGGGATCGGCGACGCTGCGGGTGCTGGCCGGCGAGGTGCCCGCCGCCGCAGCTTCGCGCGCGCTGTTTGACGCGAATACCTCGCAACTGGTCAGCGTGCTCGCGGAGATGATCATTCCCGAGACCGATACGCCCGGCGCAATCGCCGCGGGCACTCCGCAATTCATCGAGATGATGGTCGCGGACTGGTATACCGATATCGAGCGCGGGATTTTCTTCGACGGACTGAAACAGCTCGACACGTTCTGTAAAGCCTCGCTCGGAACCAGCTTCATCGAGGCGAACGCGAAGCAGCGCATTGCCGCGCTGGACGAGGCGGAAAATCAGGCGGCTGCCTATGTGAGTCCCTTTCCGGGTGGTACGGTTGCCGCCGCGATCTCAAAAATCGTCGACGAGAACACGCCGTTTTTCGCCAAGCTAAAGGAACTGACCGTGATCGGCTATTACAGCTCGGAAGTCGGCGCGAAGCTGGAACTGGCCTACAACCCGATGCCGATGCGCTACGAGGGCGATTACGCCTACGTGAAGACAGGGGGACGCCAGTGGAGCTATTGATCATGCGCCGCGCCGGATACGGCCACTGGGCAGGAGTCCGCAAACAATGAAAGAACAATTCGACGCAATCGTTGTTGGTTCCGGCGTGACCGGTGGCTGGGCCGCCAAGGAATTGACCGGCAAGGGTCTGAAAGTGCTGATGCTGGAGCGCGGTCGCCCGCTCACGCACGGCAAGGACTACGTGACCGAGCACATGCCCCCGTGGAAGATTCCCTTCGGTGGCAAGCCTCTGCGCGAACTGTATGCGCGCGATTATGCGGTGCAGAGCAAATGCTACGCCTTCGACGAGACCACGCGCCATTTCTGGGCCAAGGACAGCGAGCAACCCTACACGCAGGCACCCGATGCGCCGTTCAACTGGCTGCGCGCCGACGTGGTGGGGGGCAAGTCGCTGCTGTGGGGGCGCCAGGTGTATCGCTGGAGCGATCTGGATTTCGAGGCCAACAGATGCGACGGGCACGGTATCGACTGGCCGATACGCTATAGCGACATCGAGCCGTGGTACTCCCATGTCGAGCGCTTTATCGGCGTCAGCGGACAGGCGGAGGGTCTCGCGCAGCTGCCGGACAGCGAATTTCAGCCGCCCATGCAGATGAACGTGATGGAAGCGGCCGTCAAGCAGCGCATCGAGGCGCAGTTCCCGGGACGCAAAATGACGATCGGGCGAGTGGCGAATCTGAGCGAGCCGCTCGGGGATCGTGGCGCGTGTCACTACTGCGGCATATGCCAGCGCGGTTGCTCGACCGGAGCATATTTCAGCAGCCACAGCTCCACCTTGCCGGCGGCACGCAAGACCGGCAATCTCGAGCTGCGCGCCAACAGCGTCGTGGAAGGCCTCGATTACGATCCTGCGGGCATGCGGGTCGCGGGCGTGCGGATCGTCGATACCGTGACCGGCGAGCGTACGCGCCTCACCTCGAAACTGGTGTTTCTGTGCGCTTCCACGATTGGCAGTCTGCAGGTGTTGCTCAACTCGCGCTCGGACAGCTTCCCGGACGGATTGGCCAATCGCAGCGGCATGCTCGGCCGCTACGTGATGGATCACCAGAACGGGGTATTCGGTTTCGGGATGTCCACGGAGTTTACCGGCAAGTACTACTACGGTTACCGGCCAAACGGGATCTACATCCCACGCTTTCGCAATCTCGATCCGCGGCGGCCCGAGGGCGAGTTCCTGCGCGGTTACGGTTTCCAGGGCATGGCGCTGGCGATGGAGGGACGCATGATGGCGCCTTCGATCCCTGGCTTCGGGGCGGTGTTCAAACAGGCACTGCGTCAGGCGCCGATGTGGTCGATGTTTCTTGCCGGCTTCACCGAGTGCCTGCCGTACCGCGACAACCGCGTGACGCTGGACAGCAGCCGCGTCGATCGCCATGGCATACCGCAGGTCCGCTTCGACGTGCGTTTTCGCGAGAACGAGGAAAAGCTGCGCCTCGATGCCGCGGCCCAGGCCGAGCAAATGCTGAAGGCGGCCGGGCTACTGAACGTGATGACCATGGCCAATCCCTCGGTTCCGGGTGACGCGATACACGAGATGGGCGGCGCCTGCATGGGGCGCGATCCGGAGAGCTCGGTGCTGAACGGCTGGAACCAGGCGCACGACGTGCCGAACCTGTATGTCACGGACGGTGCCAGCATGAGTTCCGCCAGTTGCGTGAATCCGTCGCTGACCTTCATGGCGCTCACGGCACGCGCGGCAAACCACGCCGTCGAGCAGCTGCGCGCCGGCGCGGTGTAGCGCGATTCGGACGCGCGAGGGCCAGGACAATGACAGGTGTGCGCGCACGGCTCGGGCTCATGATGTTCCTGCAGTTCTTCGTGTGGGGTACGTGGTTCGTGACACTCGGCACTTTCCTCGCAACCAATCTGCAGGCCAGTGGCGCGCAGACCGGCATGGCCTTCGCCACGCAGTCTTGGGGCGCGATTATCGCGCCGTTCTTTATCGGGCTGATCGCGGACCGCTTTTTCAATGCCGAGCGGATTCTGGGTATCCTCCACCTTGCAGGCACGGTGATGCTTTACTGCCTGTTCTCGTCCGCGGATTTCGCGACGTTCTATCCGGTCGCGCTTGCCTACATGATCACCTATATGCCGACGCTGGCATTGGTGAATGCCGTCGCGTTCAGGCAACTGGTCGATACCCGCGAGGAGTTTCCGGGCATACGCATGTGGGGCACGATCGGCTGGATAGCGGCGGGTCTTTGCATCAGTTTCGTGTTCGGGTGGGATGATGCATCGGGCCTCGCCGCCGGCGCGCTGCGCAACACGTTTGCGCTGGCGGCGCTCGCGTCGGCGTTGCTCGGCGTATACAGTTTCACGCTTCCGGCGACCCCGCCCCTTGGCAATGCGGCAGCGGGCATCGGCGAACGCCTCGGCATCACCGCACTCGGCATGCTGAAAGATCGCAGTTTCGCGGTGTTCTTCTGCTCCGCCATACTGATCTGCGTGCCGCTGGCGTTCTACTACCAGAACGCCAACCTGTTTCTCGTTGAGAGCGGAGTGGCGAATCCTGCCGGCAAGATGACGATCGGCCAGGTTTCGGAGGCGGGATTCATCTTGCTGCTGCCCGTTTTGTTCAGTCGGTTCGGATTCAAGACCACGCTGCTGATCGGCATGTTCGCCTGGAGCCTGCGCTACACCTTGTTCGCGCTGGGCAACGCGGGTGATTTGCTGTGGATGTTGCTGGCGGGCATTGCGTTGCACGGTATCTGCTACGACTTCTTTTTTGTCGCCGGTCAGGTATATACCGACGCACGTGCCGGGGAGCGATTCAGGGCCTCGGCACAGGGCTTGATAACGCTCGCGACCTACGGGATCGGCATGCTGATCGGCTTCCAGGTCGCGGGTATGGTCAGCGATCTCTATACGCTCCCGTCCGGTCACGACTGGCGGCTGATCTGGCTGTTCCCGGCAGGTTTCGCCCTTCTGGTGTTCAGCGTTTTTCTGCTGTTGTTCCGTGACAACACCACGATAGGGGAGACGAACCGGTGAGCGCACGGCGTATCCCGCTTGGCTTCATCGGTGGCGGCCCGCGTTCGCTGATCGGCGGCGTGCATCGCGCCGCGGTGATGCTTTCGGGTGAATTCGAGCTGCGGGCCGGGGTGTTTGGCACTGACCAGGCGCGTGGTCGCGCGTTCGCCGAGCGCATTGGCGTCGCAGCCGGGCGCAGTTACGCGGACCTGGAGGAAATGCTCGCTGGCGAGAGCCGCCGCGCGCCGGGGGAGCGAATCGAGGTGGTCTCTGTGCTCACGCCCAACCACCTGCATTTCCCAATGGTGGACCGGCTGCTGGATGCGGGGCTGCACGTCTTTTGCGAGAAACCCTTGAGCTTGAGCGTGGTCGAGGCGCTGGCGCTCGAGCGCAAGGCCGTGACGCGGGGGTGCCAGGTCGGCGTGGCCCATACCTACACCGGTTACCCGATGGTCCGGCAGATGCGCGCACTGATCGCGGGCGGTGCGATTGGCGCGGTCCAGAAGATCGATGTGCAGTACTACCAGGGCTGGATCAATCCCGCGATGCACGACGCGGCACTGCGCGACGAGGTGTGGCGTCTCGATCCCGCACGCTCCGGGCCCAGCTGTTGCATCGGCGATATCGGCGTACATGCTTTCGATCTGGTTGAGTACGCCACGGGCCTCAGGATCCGGCGGGTGCTTGCCGAGCTCGACAGCTTTGGCCCCGGAAAAGCGCTCGACGTCGACGGCACGGTGCTGTTCCACACCGACAACGGCGTGCGCGGGCTGCTCCGTGCCAGCCAGATTGCCACCGGCGAGGAGAACAATCTCCGGATCGCAGTCTACGGACGCAGCGGCGCGCTCCGCTGGTGTCAGGAGCAAGCTGCCGAACTGCTGCAGTTGCGCGAGAACGGTCCGCGGCAGCTGTACACGCCGGGGCACGGGTTCAACACCGAGCTCGCGCGCATGGCCAGCCAATTGCCACCGGGGCACCCGCAGGGTCTGGCCGAGGCCATGGCCAACCTCTATCGCGGTTTCGCCGACGGACTGCGAGGGATTCCCGGTGCCGACACGCGTTATCGCGACATTGGTGCGGGTGTGCGCGGCATGCGCTTTATCGAGGCGGCGCTCGCCTCGAGCCGTGACGGGTCGAAATGGACAGACATCGAGCGAGTGCAGGGGCAGGCATGAACACGCCCGCGCGCTTCGCGCCGCGTCACATGAAGCTGGGAGTGCTCACGGCCGCGTTGCAGGAGCTTACGCCGCGCGCGCTGCGTGATGCCGACCCCGACCTCGCGATCGAGCACTGGCTGGATTTCGCGCGCGACATCGGCGCACCCTGGATCCAGCTATCGGCGGCCTTGCACCCGCATATGAGCGACGTGCCTGAAGCTGCACTGCTGGACCCTGTCGCGAACACGCTGGATCTGCGCCAGCCGTTCGACACGCACCGCGCCGCGCGCGTTCTCGCCGCAATGCACTCGAGTGGAGTGGGCCTGTCGGATCTGGGGTACTTCGACAACATGCTGGTTGCGGACGATAGCCTGCGGCGGCGCAAGCACGAATTCATGTTGCGCGTGTTCGATGCCGCGGTGCTGCTTGGCGTGGATGCGGTCTGCGGTTTCGTGGGGCGCAATGCGCAGCTGCAGATGGACGCAAACCTGCTGATGTTCGAGGAGGTCTTCGTGCCGCTGCTGCGCGAGGCAAAAGCGCGTGACCTGGTGTACCGCGTGGAGCAGTGCCCGATGCCCGGCTGGACCGTCGGCGACACCTGGTACAACAACATTGCCTATGCGCCCGGTCCATGGATCGCGTTGTACCGGATTTGCGAGAAGCACGGTGTCGGCGAGCAATTCCGTATCCATTACGACCCCTCGCACGCGATCCTGATCGGACAGGACACGCGCTCGGTATTTCGCTATCTCAAGGACAGCGGTTACGCATTCCTGATCGCCGGCTTCCATGTCAAGGGGCAGGTGATCGATCCACGTGGGCTTGCGGCCTGGGGTTACGGCGGGCAGACCATGCAGCGTGGCGACTGGTGCGGCGCCGAGCCTGCGAAGGATCCTGCCGACTTGGCCCAGGCGTGGAAGAAACAGACGGTTTTCGCCGAGCACGAGTTGCCTGGAACGGCACGCCATGACCCGCTCGCCTACCTGCAGAACCGCTCGGTCGACTGGCTGGACCACCAACTCGCGGCACGCGAGTTGTTGCCGCTCGATCCTGCGAATACTTTCCTGATCGTGGAACATGAGTATCCGCCGGCACGGATACAGGATCGTGCGCTCCTCGCGCCGATCCTTGCGGGTTCGCTTGCCTTTGTGAAGGCGATCGACCAGGCCGCCGCCGCGATGTACGCGCTGCAGCACGAGGTGCTCCCGAGCCAGGATATCCCGGTGCAAGGTGTTGGGCGTGAAGCGTTCCGGTCCTGACGCGGGTTGCGCGGTGCGGGGCGCGCGGGGTCGCGGCGATCTGCTTCGCGCAATGATTCCATCATCTTGTCCGGAAGTCACAATTAATTTATTATTAAACTAATAGTAAGATACAATGGATTGCACCTGGGTTTCACGAAGATAACTGTCGATACGATAACCGACAATCCGATGTCCGCGATGCGGCGGCTGAGCCGGGATCTTTCAAACCACAATTTGTCCACGAGACGGGAGATTGAGCCAATGAAAAGTTCTGCCATGATGCTGTATCGGCAAGCTCCACCCGGCGCAGCGGGTAAAACGACCCTGCGCCACAGCGCGTTGTTCCTCGGCATTGTCGCCGGGGTGGCAGCGATGGCGCCGGCAGCGGCGCAGTCACCCGGGAGTGTCCTGGAACTGGAAGAGATCGTCGTCACCGCGACCCGGCGCGAGGAGAGTGCGCAGGACGTGGCGGTCTCGATTGCCGCCCTGAGCGGCGAACAGTTGGAGAAGCTCAAGTTCTTCGAATTCGACGACATGGCCGAAGCGACCCCGGGACTCTCGATGACGAACACCTCGCGCGAGCCCGGCGTGATCGCGGTGCGAGGCGTGGGTTATGCTCCCAATTCATCTGCGCCGCCGGCCGTCGATATCTACATCAACGAATTGCCGGTGAACTCGGTTTACGCGTTCAACAGCATCTTCGATATCGAGCGGATGGAATTGCTGCGCGGTCCGCAGGGCACTCTGCGTGGCCGGCCCTCGCCGGCTGGCGCGGTGACCCTGACTACCCGGCGCCCGGATGTTTTGGAATTGGGTGGCACGGTCTCCGGCTCGTTCTCGGACGCCGACGCACAGAACTACCAGGGCGCGCTGAACGTCCCGATCGTGAAGGATAAGTTGGCGCTGCGCGTGGCGGGGGTCAAGAACACCAACGAGGGCCCCGGGGGAAAGACCATTGGCGGCGATGAACCATCGGTTGATGACGAGGGCGTGCGTGCCACGCTGCTTTTCCAGGCGACGGACGATCTGAGCTTTCTGCTCACCCACCACTACATGGAGCGCGAGCTCGAGCACTTCACTCTGGTCGAGGGGCCGGGTGCCGGGTACAACGGGCCGGCCATCAAGTCGCGGGATCGTCGCGGCGTGGTTGACGGTATCGGAGCGCAGGAGCTGGATATCGCCATCACCTCGCTGCAGGCAAACTGGGATATCGGAGAGAACCGACTCGTCTATATCGGTGGCTACCAGGATCTCGAGGACAAGGACGCAGATGATCTGGATGCCGCCAACGCGGTCGCGAACTACTACGCCCCGAAGCAGGTTGCGACGGATTTCAATGTCACCACGCACGAGTTGCGGCTGGAATCCACGGGTGACCGGCGTGTCGATTACAACGTCGGGCTCTGGTACAGCGATACCGAGACCAAGACCTCGGTACAACAGGTCGCAGAACTCTCCGGTGCCTTCGGCTACCCGGGTGTACCGCAGGGGCCGGCAAACCCGGATTTTCTGCTCGGTGTCGATATCCTCATTCCCACCGATTCGGAGAACACGGCGGTATTCGGGCATCTCGAGTTTCATGTGAGCGACAGCCTGGACATCGGCATGGGTGCCCGCTATCTCGAGGAAAAGTCCACGCGCGCGCAGACCCTCGCAACCGGCTCCGCGCTAAACGCGGTCGATATGAGGGCATACGGGCTCACGGAACCGCTGATCGGGATCGTGTGTAACGCAGGTCTTTTCCCGCCTCCCTTTGCAACAGGGCAGTCCTATCCGAACACCTGCAATGTGCAGGTGGATGCCTCCACGTTCTACCAGCCGGTCGATGATGAGTGGGACACCTGGGTCTATGATGTGTCCATCAAGTATCACCTGGACGACGACACCCTGCTGTACCTCACGGCCGCGCACTCCTGGCGTCCGCCCGGCGTCACGGTCGGGATCACGGCGCCGATACCCGATAACATCCTGTTCGGCCCGCCCGAGGAATCCGATGCCTTCGAACTCGGCTTGAAGTCCGAGTGGCTGGATCGGCGCCTGCGCCTGAACGCTGCGCTTTTCTACCAGGAGTTCGACGGTTTCATCGGACGCTTCGAGGATGTTCCCTACCTCAACTCGGACACGGATCTGGTCTCCTCGGGTGGCTTCACCTACAGTGGCGATGCGATCACCTATGGCGCCGAAGCCGACCTGTTATTCCTGGTCAGCGAGAACTGGACCGCGCAGCTGATGCTGAGCACCCAGAAGGGCGAGTTCGACGATGCCAGCGTGCCGTGCCGCGACACGAACTTCGACGGATCGGCCGACAACGGTCCCAATCCGCCGGCGGCGGACTGGGGCGCGCCGGGACCTGTCGCTTTCTGTACCAGCAGCGATCCTATCTCCAACCTGCCTGACTGGAGCACGACGCTGCAATCCGAGTACGTTATTCCGGCAGACTCGCTCGAGTACTACCTGCGCGGCCTGCTCAACTACCAGCCCGAGAACGACAACTTCACGACGGGTTTCGAGCGTGACTCGTTTGCGCTGCTCAATCTCTATGCCGGCGTGCGCAGTGCCGACGGGCGCTGGGACCTGACGCTATGGGCCAAGAACGCGCTCGACGAGGATACGCTGCTGCAACTCGATTCCGAGTGGGTGCTGGCGGGATTTTCTTCGGGATACCGCGGTGTGAGTGTGCAGCCCGAGCGCGAGATCGGCCTGAGCCTGCGCTACGCCTTCGGGTCGGGCTGAGAGCATCGAAGTAAAAGGATGACGCTGCAGATCGATAGGATTCGGGAATCTAACCGGCCGCCTGCGACGACCCTTGGATGACTCGACGCAGCACCGGCTCAAGGTCGGCGCAGCGCACACGACGGATGGACTTGCGGGAGCAAAGCGCATGTTGCGTCGCATAGTGATCATTTTCGCAGCGCTTGGCGCGCTAGTCGTGGTGCTGGCGGTTGCCGGTGGCGGATGGTATCTCCACAAGACGGACCAGCTGCTCGTACCGCCGCCGGATCCTGCGGGACAGGCGAGTATCGCTTCCCGCGCACTTCCCGAACCGACGCTTGCGGCGCCTGCACCCGACCTGGCTGGAGCTTTCAGCTGGGATACGATTCTCGCGCCGCCGAAGTCGGCACGCGCGTGGACGCGCTGGTGGTGGCCGGGCGGCGATGTGGACGTCGCCGGACTGACGCGTCAGCTCGAGGAGCTCGACATGGCCGGTTTCGGTGGGGGCGAAATACAGCCCTTTATCAGCGGCATGATCGCGATAAAGGACCAGCCCACCTGGGACCGGGTCTACGGATTCGACAAGCCCGATTACTACCGGACGCTGGACGCCTTGCTGTCGGAGGCCGAGGCGCGCGGCCTGCAGTTCGACCTCACGCATTTCAGCGGCTGGCCACCGGGGGGTCCCGAGATCAATCTCGATGACAGCCTGACCGTGATCGTATATGGAGAGGAACGCATCTCGGGTGGCAAGAATATCGTGCTCGAGTTGCCGAAGCCGCAAGCGGGCGCGAGCGAGTACATGTTCACGGCGGTCGAATTCGCGGGTGCGGACTTCATCAATTTTCCCTCCGATCATGCCCGGCTGCTGAGCGTTGTGGCGGCGCATCCGCAGGGGGAACATGCCTGGAGTCCGTACAATCTCGATGACACGGTGCGTCTCGACCCGGATTCCCTGCAGGTACTGACGGACAAGGTCCAGGACGGAACGCTGCGCTGGGACGCGCCGCCCGGCGAGTGGCAGATCATCGCGAGCTACCTGATGCCCTCCGGCGAAGTGCCGATGGGTGCGGCGCAAAAACCGCAGGGTTTCGTGGTCGACCATCTGCGCAAGCCGCAGGTGTTGGGGCACTATGAATACGCATACGGAAAACGCACTGGCTTGGCGGCACATTACGGTAAGGGCTTGCGTGGTTTCTTCAATGACAGCCTGGAGTTCCGCCTGACGCGCATGAGCGTCGAGGACATCCTGTCCGAGTTCCGCGCGCGTCGCGGCTATGCGCTCGAACCCTGGCTCCCGGCCATATATGTCGAGGGCAAGGACAGCGTGTATTTCACCGAGATTCTCGACGTACGCGCGGCGCCCGAATTCTCGCTGACGGCGCTTGACGATCGTATCCGTCACGATTACCAGAAAACGTTGTCGGATCTGGTGATCGAGCGTTTTGTCGATGGTTCAGCTGCATGGGCGCACAATCGTGGTCTTGTTTCGCGCGCGCAAAGCTATGGCATGGATATCGACATCCTGCGCGCCCTCGGTGCCAACACGATTCCCGAAACCGAGCAGCTCTGGGCGGGTGGATCGGACCTGGGTCTGAAGATGGCGAGCTCCGCGGCGGTGCTCTATGGCCGGCCGCTGGTGAGCGCCGAGTCCTTCGTCTGGATCCAGCGCGACTGGACCACCACCGCGCGCAAGCTCAAGGCCGCCACTGACAAGCTGTTGCTGGCCGGCGTGAACCACATCATCTACCATGGAACGCCATACTCCTGGAGCGGAGGGCCCGACAAGCCCTTCGGCGAGGAGGGCTGGTCGCCGTTCAGCGGCCCGCAGAACCCCGCTCATTTCTCCTCGATCGTCGGGCCGGGAAATACCGCGCTCTGGCCCGATGTGCCCGAAATCAATCGCTATATCGCGCGCAGCCAGAACCTGCTGCGTCAGGGCAAACCCGCGATCGACGTGCTTATCTACTATCCGTTTCTCGGTTTTCACGGCGCGAACCCGGAGGGTGGCGCAACCGAGCCGCTGCTCAATGGTTCGTTGCCCGACGCGGATCCTCCGGGCGCGGCCATTGAAAGCCCGTTGCTGACCAGCGGCAAGAAGCTGCTCGATGCGATATTCACCGTTCCTGCCGAACACCAGGACGCGCGCGATGCATGGGTGCGCCAGCTGCAGCCGATCGTGCGCGAGCTCGACGCTCGCGGCATCAGCTGGGGCTGGGTCAACGACCATGCGCTGCAGCATGGGGATGTCGGTGTGCGCAAGCTGCCGGCGTCAGGCGGCAGCTACGGGGCAATATTGCTCGCCGATGCGCCGATGATCGAACAGCAAACGCTGGATGCGCTCGCGGGGCTTTCCGCCGCGGGGGTGCCGATCGTGTTCAGCGGTGAACTGCCTGCGCGCCAGCCCGGCTTTCTCGACGCGGAGAAGGGCGACGGTGAAGTGCGGCAAGGCGTTTCTCGCTTGATCGCGGCCGGTGCACAGCACCTGTCTGCGCAAGCCGGGGCGCTTGCAGAGGCGCTGCAATCCCGGCTGGTGTCGCCGCTGCGTCATCTGACAAAGGGCTCGATCCGCAGCTATCGCCGGCAGCTCGATCAGGACCAGGACATCATCCTGTTTGCCAATCAGGATGCCGGCAGCACCCGCCTGAAGATCGACCTTGTTGCGGGGCCGCCCTTGTGGTGGTTCGATGCGATGAGTGGTGCGGCGTGGCCGGCCGAAACCGCGGATGGCGAGCTGTCGCTGTCCTTGCGCGGCTTCGAGAGCCGTTTCCTGGTTCGCGGCGTTGCGATGCCGGAATCGATGGCCGCGCGCGAATCCGATGGCGCGGCTAGCGAGCATGCCACGCGCCGCTGGGCGCTCACCGATTGGTCGCTTGCGATCGACGGGCAACCGGGTGTGCGCAAGACGCTCGCCGACTGGCGCGATGATCCGCAATTGCGCCACGCCGTCGGTCCGGGTGTCTACACGCACGCTTTCACGCTCGATGCACCTGTGGCCGGCGCGCGTTACCTGCTCGATCTTGGGCTGGTGCAGGGCTCGGCGCTGGTGCGGGTCAACGGCGCGGACATCGGACGCGCGAGCATGCCGCCGTTCCTGCTCGATATCGGCGCGGCCCTGCTGCCGGGAGAGAACACCATACAGATCGAGGTGCTTGCACCGTTGCGTAACCACTTTGCGGGACGTGGGCTGAACGGTGATCCGCGCTATGCCCACATGAAGGTATATGCGAACCAGTTGGTCGCCGCAGGGCTGGTGGGTCCGGTCAGCGTCGCGGAGCTTGGGCAGTAGGTACATCGCCTGCGCTTGAGATGTGCGTGCTCTCGGAATGCGCATGGGAGCAGGCGCCGCCCGCGACAAAAACCGACAGTGAGGAGCAGGACATGATCTTGGCGCGGGATCGTATCGAAATCTCGGCCAATGCGCTGCCGCGCCTGCAGGCGCTTTACAGGGAGCGCTACATGCCGGCAGTGCAGCCGCGTGGACTCGCGCTGCTCGACGAGCGGGTCGCACCACTGCTCGTGCTTGCCGATCGGCTCAACATCTTGTGGCTGCGCACCGCGGTGCTGCTCGCTTCGTGCTACGACCCGGTGCGTCTTGCGGAGGATCTCGCAGTGGCCCAGATCGTCAGCGATGGACGCATGGAACTCGGACTCGGTTTTGGTTACCGCAATAGGGAATTCGCGATGTACGGTCGCCGCGTGGAGGATCGCTTCGATTTCACCTGCACTACAGCGAAGCTGCTCAAACGCGCGTGGACCGGTGAGCCGTTTGACTACGAGGGGCGCCCGTGCCGGGTTTCCCCGGTGCCCGGCAAGCCAGTCCCGATCCTGCTTGGAGGCATGGCGCCGCGGGTTGCGCGCGCAGCAGCGCAGCTTGCCGATGGTTTCCTGGTGCCGTTGTTCACGGCGGATGTCTGGCAGCCGTATCGCGACGAGTGCCTGAAACTCGGAAAGCTGGACCCCTGTGCCTACCCGACGCAGGGGCCGACGTTTCTGTGGATCTCGGAAGAACCCGAGCGGGACTGGGAATGGATCGCGCCCCACGTGCTGCATGTGCTCGACTCCTATTCGCGCTGGACCAGCGAGGCCTATGGCAAACCCACGGGGCCTTACGCGGGCGGCATGACCGCTGAGACGGTGCGCCAGAGCGCGGCCTACCATGTGCTGAGACCCGCGCAAACGGTCGAGCTGGCGCAGGGTCTCGGAGATCACAGTTCGCTCTATCTCACGCCATTGCTGGGCGGCATCGATCCGGCACGGGCCTGGAAGATGCTGCGCCTGTTCGAGCGCGAAGTGTATCCGCATCTGCCGCGCGGCAACACACCGCGCTGGGGCATGGCCGAGGGCTGATGGCGGCGCGGCGCAAATCGAACGTGCCCCGGAAAAAATTCAGACTGGGGAGGAGCTACTCATATGGCCATCAAGACATCGGGCATCGATCACATCCACCTCAATGTCCGTGACCTCAAACGCCTGCTCGGCATCATGAACCGGTTGTTCTGCACCGAGACGACACCAGTCGGTCGTCTCGAGCCGCTTGGCATGTACAACGCGACTATGAAGCTCACGGGAGCCGACACCAGGCAACCGTTTCTTGACCTGTTCCAGCCGGCGAGAGAGGACAGCGATGTCGCAAGGATCATCCGCGACCGGGGTCCCTCGGTTTCCTGCATTTCGTTTCGCGTCGAGGACATCGATTCCGCCGCGGAACACGCCGCGAGTTGCGGCTTGTGCGAAGTCTCGCGTTTCGGTTTTCGCGGCATGAAACAGGTACAGTACGACACGATCGAGGAACTCGGATTCGATCTCGAGTTCGTTGAGTATGCCGCGGATTTCGAGGAGCAGCTCGATGCGATCAAGCTGCGGTTACGGGCCGGCGAAAGCGTCGATGGATTGAAATATGTGGACCTGTAGAAAGAAGCCCGCCCCACGCACCAGGAGCACGACATGAGCAGCAGACTGAAAGGCAAAGCGATCATCGTGATTGGATCCGGCAGCGGTATCGGTGCCGCGACGGCACGCCGCCTCGCGGAGGAGGACGCGCGGGTCTGCGTGGCCGATATCAATATCGAAGGCGCCGAGACTGTCGCGGCCGGGGTCGTTGCTGACGGCGGCGACGCCTTTTCCCTGTACATCGATCTGGCGGACGAGGGTTCGGTACAGGCAGCGGTTGGCGCGGCGATCGAGCGTCTCGGCGGTCTCGACGGCGTGCATATCAATGCCGCGGATCTGCACGTGATCATGAGCGACAGCGATGCGCTGAGCGTGGACCTCGAGGTCTTTGATCGCACGCTGGCCATCAATCTGCGCGGCCATCTGCTGTGCACGCGCGCGGTGCTGCCGCACCTGCTGGCGCGCGGTGGCGGGGCGATCGTCTACACCTCCTCCGGCGCCGCGGACTCTGCCGAACCGGTGCGTCCGTCCTACGCGGCCTCGAAGAGCGGTCTGAATGCGCTGATGCGCCACGTGGCCTCGCGTTGGGGTGCCGAAGGCGTCACTGCGAACTGTGTTGCGCCTGGTTTTACCGTGACGCCGGAGATGGCGGCAAGCGGAAATCTCACACCGGAACTGCTGGACGGCTTCAAGGCACAACTACCCAATAGCCGTCTCGGCCGTCCCGAGGACATCGCTGGCGTTGTTGCGATGCTGCTCTCCGAGGATGGGCGCTGGATCAACGGTCAGGTCTTTAACGTAAACGGTGGTGCGCTGATGCGCTGATCTCTGCATCCGTGATTATGTGCTTCGAGGCAATGAAAACCGATGACAATGAAGCGCAATGCCGGTGTTTGCGTTCTTGCCCTCGTGGCTGCGCTGGCCTCTCTGACCAGCTGCGACGACATGAATGACGAGGGTGCGAATCGGCCCGTCATCGCCGGGGAGGCGCTCGCGGATCCTGCCGTCATTCAACACGAGAGTTTGTACTATCTCTACGGCACCGCGGCGAATGCGAATCACTACGATGTCTTTGTGTCGCAGGACGGACAGTCGTGGGAAAAGCACGGAACCGTCTTCGCCAGGGACAGCAATCTGCTCTGGGCACCGGATGTCTTTCCTGATCCGCCGAGCGGCAGGTTTTACCTTTATTATTCGCTCGAATTCAGCGCCGGCGTTGCGGTTGCCGATTCTCCGCTGGGCCCGTTCGTGGACACGGGCATCCTCATCGAGGATGCCATTGACGCACACATGTATTTCGAGGACGGACATTACTTTCTGTATTACGCGACGACGGGAGAGAAGATCAGGACTCTCGAGCAAATGGGCAAGCGGATATTCGGCGGAATGCTCGAGAGTCTTTTCGGCGATGAGGAGAGCATGCTCAGCTCTAATATCTATGTTCAGCGCATGCGCTCTCCCACGGAGACCTCCGGCGAAGCCGCGCTCCTGCTGCAGCCCTCAGAGCCATGGGAAAAGGGTTACAGCATGTGGGTGGTCGAGGCCCCTTGGTTGCTCAAGGAAAAGAACCGCTATTACCTGATGTACTCGGGCGGCCCCACGCACGAGAGCAGCTATGCGATCGGCATTGCGACCGCCGACAGTCCGTTGGGTCCATTCCATAAAAGTGCACAGAATCCGCTTCTGTACAGCACATCCGATGCTGCTGTGTTTGGCAGAAAGGTTGATGGACCGGGCCACCACAGCGTGGTCCGCGAGAACGACGGCAGGTACCGGATCTATTTTCACCAGAATGCCTCCCGCCTGAACCTCGGCATGGGGAGACGCTATACGGCCCGTGGCGAGTTGCTCATCGATGACGCCGGAACGCTTGAAGTGCGACTCGGAGACGATTCGCAGTTACCGAGAAATCACGCGGGAACCCGCGGCTCCCGCCATGGCGCACGGCCTTGAGCAACCGGTGATGCTGGTCTTCAGTTTAGGCGCCGTCGATGATCTGCGGTGGGGCAACGGGACGGAAGTTTTCTGCGAGCTCGGGAATGATGTCGATTCTCCCTTGATGCATGGGAATCAGCTGACGTCCATCTGGATTACTTCGTTGATGTGCCCTTCCGGGTCCAGCACGAAGGCGACGCGCAGACCGAATTCGGGGATGTCGCGGATCGGCTCCGGTACGCTGCCTCCGGCGGCCGTGGCGCGCCCGACCAGTGCTTCCAGATTCTCGGTGACATAGCCCTGCACCGATTCCCCGGCCGATGGGCCGATCGAGTCCATGTACGTGATCAGGGTCAGCGCCGGTCCGCCCTGGTAGGTCGACTGAAAAGTGATCTCGTCGATAGCGCGACCGAACATCGCATCCTGGTGCCGGTTGAATGGAATCAGCCCGAACACCTCCTGGTAGAACGCGGCCATCGCGTCGAGGTCGTGCACGAAGGTTTTGGCAAAACCGTATTGCGTCGCACGAGTGGTACCGAATGGGCGGGGGTCTGTCATCGAAATATCCTTTGCTCATGTTCGTTCTGCGTCGGTTGCGGCCAGTTTCTTCCCGTCTTGTCGAGACCCGGATCATGACCATATGCGACCTGTGTGTAGAGCGGCGTGACGCTTGCGCCCTCGGGATAGCTGCACGGCCCGCCGATATCGTATGCCGCATTCAGCGTGGCGATGAATTCCGCATCGTGCAGCGGATCGCTCGGCGTGCTGATCTCGATGCCCTTGGCACGCACGTCATCGATCAGCATGTTGATCGCCTGCTCGTGCGTGAGATCGTGCGTGCCCTCCATGTTTTTCTTCAGCTCCGTGAAGTCCTCGAACACCTCGGCCGACCAGTGCACCAGGAAGCGCAGTTCGCTCGTGTGGTGGCGCGCGATGACGCGATCGCCGGTCTTCAGCAGCCAATGATCGCGGTCCGCGGGGTCGCCGGAAAAGCGGGTGCTGAAGTCGAGGCCGGCCGGACGCTGCTGTTCCAGCGCTCCGTTAGCCTCGCCGCGGTGGAACATCATCTCGTTCTGCACCAGCACGCCACGGTTCCACACCGGCGGGGCCAGGCGTTGCGGCGGCATCAACGGGCCGTCCGGCCAGTAGCTGAAGCCGCTGTGCGGATCGAGCGAGAACCAGGTGATGACCTGCGCCATCTTGATCAGGTAGTCCGTGAACAGCCCCGACTTGCCCATCACGCTGCACAGCCACGTCGGCGAATTTTCGTAGCGCACGCCGCGGAAGCTCGGCGAGTCGAGGTGCCCCGGGTCGGTGTTGCCACAGGGTCCATTCACGTTGAACAGCATCATCTGCGGCTTGGCGTATTGCGCGCCCCAGTAGGATTTCGCGAGCTCTAGGAAGCAGGCGTTGTAGAAGCAGTCCTCGATCTCGGGATGGAGCGCGGCCGAGTAGTTGGCGTAGAAGCCGCGAAAGGTCGGCGTCAGGAACATATCCAGCGTGGGTGTGATGCCCGGCGGAAAGCTGCCGGACATGGTCGCCAGCAACTCGTCTGCCGAGGCGAAGTGTTGCGCAATGATCAGCTTCCAGGGGCCGTGCCGGCGTACCACGTCGAGCAGTCGCTCGCGCTGGTCCTCGGTGTAGACATCGTGCAGTTCGCGGGGCGGGGCCGCCGGCTGCAGCAGGTCGGACAATTCCTTGCGTCGTGCGTCGCTCAACATGAGTGGTCCTCGTGTGTGGATTGTATTCGGGGATGGATTGGCAGTGCTTCAGTAATGAGCAGACAGAAAAGCACAGACTTCGCTGATTGCGATTCGCGCCAGTGGCGGCAGGCCGCGCGGGCGTGCTCCGCAACTGCGTCACGGCCCGGCAGTCGTCAGAACCTGCGGGGAAGGGGTGTTCCGGCGCCAGGCGGTAGTCGACCGAAACCAGCATGGAGTTTGCGCCGCGGGCGAGTGGTTGCGGCAAGGGTTGCGAGCGTGTGGGCGGCCATGGAGGCGCAGCACCGTGACGCCGAGATAGGAACGCGGGTCGTCCTCGCCCAGCTCCTCGCGTTCGAAGCATGTCAGCACTATCAAGAGCGTTGGCACATTGCCTTCGGTGAGCGCGACTCGCAGATCGGCGGTCGGTGATGGGCAGCGCTGCGGTATGGGCGATCGATGAGAGTGGGGCGAGAGCGTTCATTTGAATCTCGGGTTGCGGTGGGGCAACGTAGTGACTATTGAGCATTCTAGCAGTGGCGACGGTTAATTTACTTACAAATATATTAAATATTTCACGAGATCCTTTCCGGTTGGCGTGGCATGCTGATAAAGGTAAAACGTGCGGAGATTGCGCGTGAGGATCTTGCCGCCGGGATTGCGCGGCAGGGCGTCGGTGAAATCACCCGCTTTGGACACTTGACATGATAGAGATTTTGTACCGAGAGCTCCCCGGCTGATGCTGAAGAGCCAATCTCGCCGATAAGCGGGGATCTAATCGCAAGGACCTGGCGATGTGGGCGATTGCCGGCGGGACACCGCGAGCTTTCCTGTGCCCAGTGCCACACTCCTCTTGGCGGCGGCAACGAGCGGCCGCTGCCGGCCCTGAGCGCAGGAGTGGGACGCGAAGACTATGCTCGTGTCAGTCATGCAGGAATCGAACATGGACAATGACGGACTCGCGGATATCCGCCAATCGGTGCGAAAGCTGTGTGAGGGCTTTCCGGGGGAATACTGGCGCAAGCTCGATCGCGAGCGCAGTTACCCGAGCGAGTTCGTCGCGACGCTGACGCGCGCGGGCTTCCTGTCGGTACTGATCCCGGAACAGTACGGCGGCGCCGGGCTCGGCATCGAGGCGGCGGCCGCGATACTCGAGGAGATTCACCGCTCGGGCTGCAACGGCGGTGCCTGCCACGCCCAGATGTACACCATGGGTGCGCTGCTCAAGCACGGCACGGCGGAACAGAAGGCGCGTTACCTGCCAAAGCTGGCGAGTGGCGAGTTGCGCCTGCAGGCCTTCGGCGTGACCGAGCCCGACAGTGGCACCGACACCACGCGCATCACCACCTTTGCGCGCCGCGAGGGCAAGAGCTATTTCGTCAGCGGCCAGAAAATCTGGATCAGCCGCGCCGAGCATTCGGACCTGATGGTGCTGCTGGTGCGCACCACGCGTCGCGAGGAGTGCGCCCGGTCATCGGACGGGCTGAGCGTGCTGCTGGTCGATATGCGCGAGGCGCTCGGCAAGGGGCTCGTGATCCGCCCGGTCCGCACCATGATCAACCACGCCACGACCGAGCTGTTCTTCGACGAGCTCGAGGTTCCGCTCGCCAATCTCATCGGCCAGGAAGGCAATGGCTTTCGGCATATTCTCGATGGCATGAACGCGGAGCGCATCCTGATCGCGGCGGAATGTATCGGCGACGGGCGTTTTTTCGTGGATCGTGCGGCGGCCTACGCCCGCGAGCGCTCGGTGTTCGGGCGGCCGATCGGTCAGAACCAGGGTGTGCAGTTCCCGATCGCGCGCGCCCATGTGCAGCTCTCGGCTGCCGCCGAAATGGTGAACAAGGCAGCGGCGATGTACCAGTCGGGCCAGCCCTGTGGCACCGAGGCCAACATGGCCAAGATGCTCGCCTCGGAAGCCAGCTGGTATGCTGCCGACATGTGCGTGCAGACCCATGGCGGTTTTGGTTTCGCGGAGGAGTACGACATCGAGCGCAAGTTCCGCGAGACGCGCCTTTACCAGGTCGCACCGATAAGCACCAACCTGATCCTGAGCCATGTCGCCACGCATGTGCTGGGATTGCCGAAATCCTTTTGAAGACTGGCGGAGCAGCGATGCCGGACCTCGCACATCTGCGCTCCTGGATCGGGCGCGAAGAAATTGCCCACGATGTGGCGGGCGCGGGCCCGCTTGCCGGGTTGGCGGCGCTGCTCGATCGCGAGCAGCCGTTTGCGCAAAGCCTGCCGCCGCTGGCGCACTGGCTCTATTTCCTGCCGTATGTACGCCAGTCGCTGATCGGTGCCGACGGTCATCCGCTGCGCGGCGGCTTTCTGCCGCCGGTAGCGCTGCCACGGCGCATGTGGGCCGGCGGGCGGATACGTTTCGTGACGCCGATCGGGCTCGGTGCGCGCATGCAGCGCCGTTCCGTAATCGATGAGATCAAGCGCAAGAGCGGCGCCTCGGGCGATCTGGTTTTCGTGACGCTGCGTCATGAAATCAGCGCCGACGGCGAACTCGCACTGGTCGAGGAACAGGACCTGGTGTATCGGGGCGAGCAGGGCGAGGCGCGCCCGGAGGCTGCAACCGAAGCCAGACGCACGGCTGATCGCGAGGAGATCGTGAGCGTGGATCCGGTGCAGTTGTTTCGTTTCTCGGCGCTGACCTTCAACAGTCACCGCATCCACTACGATCGCGACTATGCGCGCGTGGTCGAGGGCTACCGCGGGCTGGTAGTGCACGCTCCGTTGCTGGCGACCTTGCTGGTGCATTTCTGGCTGGAGCAGGATTCAACCGCACCGATCCGCAACTTCAGTTTCCGCGCCCTGCAACCGTTGCTCGACGATGCACCGTTTGCGTTGTGTCTGAAGCGGCGGGTCGCGGGGGGCGAACTGTGGACGCGTGACCATGCCGGGCGGGAAACGATGCGTGCGGAGCTCGATTGCGCGCCAGGGTAGAGGTGCGCGGCGACCCGGCTCAGCGCATCACGCCCACCGGCGGCGGGGTGCCGGGTGGCGGGTAGGCGGGCGCATGACTGGCCGCCGCGGTGTGCTGCGACACGAATTGCCCGGGCAACTGATTGCCTTTGGCGTACATGCATTGCATATAGGCGATGTCGTAGCTGCGCTGCATCTGGTACGACGATCCATACATGCCATCGCTGCCCGCCGCGCTGCCGATCAGCAATCCGGTGCCGGCGCCAATCGCCGCACCTGATCCCGGCTCGCCGGATGCGGAGCCGATGATTGCACCGGCGGTCGCGCCGAGTGCCGTACCCACCGCCGCGCTGCGAACGGCATTGTCCTCGGCGGCGCTGGCGGCGGGGGCCACCACACCCTGCGCATACTGCTGACAGCTCAGAGAGTCATTCTGGAACTCGTTGAAGTTCTTGTGCGCTCCCGGGAGGACCATCACGGTAGGTGCAGTGGGCACGCTCGCGCAGCCATTCAGAAGCACGCTCGCGGCCAGTGACAGTATCGGGACGCTCAGGGTCGGGGCAATTTTCATATAACACCTATCGCGCCAGCTGTGGCGCACCTCCGGTTTGCGGGACGACTGACAGCCAGGTCGTATTGCAGTGCTGTACGTAGGGGTGGTAGCCGGCGGGATCCTCGCAGTAGAACCAGTAATTGCTGGTCGCGGGTGCCGCCGGCTCCCGGGAAACGTAGACCTCGGGCGCGGGCTCGGGGATATACACGCGCGATTCGATCACGCGCTGAACCGGGTACGCTCCATAGGCATAGGGGTACGGATAGCCGACGCCATAGGCATACGGATAAGACCATGCTCCCCACCAGCCCGGCCCACCCAGCGCGACACCCCAATAGCTGCCGTGCCAGTTGCCACCATGCCCGCCGCCGCCGTGCCAGCTACCGTGGTGGCCACCACCGCGATGACCGCCGCCTCCACGGCCGTCGGCCAGTACGGAGCTGCCCGGCGCCAGCGCCAGCAGCATCGCGACCCCCACGACAAAAGCCTTTTTCATGCAATTCGCTCCATGGCCGGAAAAACATCTCTCGATCACGATCGAAAGACGGTTGTCGCAGTAGGTAACGAAGAGCGATGCCCGCGGTTGACAGTTTCGTGAAAAGATTCGATGGGGGAGAGCCGGGGTCTGGCCGAATCCACCGAAGGAACATCAGGCGGACAACACACGGCATCGATGTCTATACCTGCCCGGTCGATGTGCTGCGGCGCTGATTTTGGTGATGCGCTTGAGTTAATATCGACCAAACAGCACGACCTAACGTCGTCAAGTTCACATCGATGTCCCCTCGCTGAGATAGACAAGGCCTTTATCCAGCAGGCGAACAGTGAACAATCCATCAACGTGATGTTGCAGATCCAGCGAGAAATTATGAAAATTGATCTGAGCAATAACGTAGCGATTATTACCGGTGCTGCTTCCGGTATCGGTGCAGCCAGTGCGTGCCAGTTTGTTGAAGCCGGTGCTCAGGTCGTGGTCGCTGATCTCAATGATGAAAACGGTGAAGCACTGGTTGCCGGGTTAAATGCGCTACGGTCCGGCAGTGCGATTTATCAACATTGTGACGTGACCGATCCGGTCGCGCTGGAGCAGCTGTGTCAGCTGGCGGTTGATCATTTCGGCCGTTTGACGATCATGGTCAATAATGCCGGTCGCGGTGGCTTGGGGGAAACGCCGGACATTCCCATCGAAGAATGGAAAAGCATTATCGATATTGATTTGAACGGTGTGTTTTATGGTTCTCGTGCCGCGATCCCTCATCTCAAGCAGGCGGGGGGCGGTGTAATCATAAATACAGCGTCTTTATCGGGCCAGCGCGCGGATTACGGGTTTGGTGCTTACAATGCAGCCAAGGCTGCAGTCATCAACTACACGCGCACTTTGGCGCTGGATCACGGCAAGGATAATATCCGGGCCAATGCGATTTGTCCCGGCTGGATTGCTACGCCGCTTACTGCTGCTATCGGGGAAATTGAGCAGATTGCTTCTGCCTTGCAGCAGGCGATTCCTTTGCAACGGCCTGGCAAACCCGAAGAAGTGGCCGCAATGATCAGTTTTTTGGCATCGCCTCTGGCTGGCTACATTACCGGCGCTGATATTGTGGTTGATGGGGGTTTGGGGGTAAGTAATGGCCAGCCGAATATTCCGGCGATCTTGGCGGGGATGTCTTAGAGGGGCGGGCGAGGCGCAGGGTTTCTCCATGGGACAACCGAAGTGACAGCGACTGACGAAACCAGCAAGATCACCGCCTGGCTTGAATCGAATTTGCGAGGGACGGTCGTGCGCATCGCCCGGCAGGCGCGCTGGCGGCCGGTATGGTTCGCGGATCTGGAACGCGAAGACGAACGGCTCGAACTCTGCGTCCGGGGTGACCGTACGGACATGCGGCTGATCTTCCCGCTCGATCACGAGATGCGGTTCCAGTCACTCTTGCATGGCCACGGCATCCCCGCGGCCAAGGTGCATGGGTGGATCGATGACCCGTGCGCCTATGTCATGGACCGCGTGCCGGGACGGGAAGACTTTGGCGGGCTAACGGATGCGCAGAAGTGCGCGGTCGTGGATGACTATGTCCAGATTCTTGCCCGCATGCATCGCCTCGACATCAATCCATTTGTGCAGGCCGGGATCGCGCGCGCTGCACGCCCGGAGGACTCGGGACGCATCGGCCTGCGGCGATACGAGGAAATGTTTCGCGCGGCGAAGCAGCATCCCGAGCCGTTGATGGAATTCTGTCTCGGGTGGTTGCGACGCCACCCGCCCGACTCCAGGGGTCGGGAAGCGCCGATCGTCTGGGACTCCGGACAATTTCATCATCAGCACGGCCGCATCACCGCGGTGCTCGACCTCGAGCTCGCGCACATCGGTGATCCGATGATGGACCTCGCGGGCTGGCGCATACGCGACACGGTGCTCGGGTATGGCGATTTCACTTCGCTCTACCGGAAATACGCCGAACTCACGGGGGTCCCCGTCGACCTCGACGCCATCCGCATTTACCTCATCGCTTTTACCTTGACGAATCAGCTTGCGTTCGCCGCCGCGCTGCGCAACCCGCCGCCGGAATCCGATCTGATGATGAACCTGCGCTGGTGCGGTGAAACCAATCTGTTCGCGACGGAGGCGTTGGCAGAGTACCTCGACATCGAGCTTCCGACGGTGGATATGCCGGCGCCGCGCGGCTCGCGCGCCGCGCCAGGCTACGGGCAACTTGCGGGGTCGTTGCGGCAGCTCGAGACCGACGACGAATTCCTGCGCTATCGGGCGCGAATGGCGTTTCGCCTCTCCCGCTATTTGCAGCGTCACGACGAGATCGGCGCGGTCGTGGCAGAGTCCGACCTCGACGACCTGCACCAACTTCTCGGCAAACGGCCGCCAACGTGGCAGGACGGTGAGACGGAGCTGGAGCGTTTCGTGCTGGCAGACGCCGATCAGGGCCGTCATGACGAAGCACTGATCCAGTTGCTGCATCGGCGCAACCTCCGGGCGCAAATGCTGTTGGGACCGCCCGGATCGGCCATGACCCGTCACATTCCGATGCAGCGTTTCCCGCGCACATGAAACGCCGCACGGATCTACAGGAAAGCGTAAATATGTATAGCGGCAAAGATTCCAGCCCCTTCGCAGCGGAGGGTGGCAAGACAACTCGTTATGGTGAAGATGGCTACGAGGTGCTGCTGATCGATGAGCCCTCTGCCGGCATCCGCCGACTTACCCTCAATCGGCCCGAGAAACGAAACGCACTCAATCACCAGTTGCGTGGTGAGCTGCTGCATGCCCTGCAGGCCGGCGATGTCGACCCATCGGTCAAGGTCATGATCGTGCGCGGCGCCGGCAAATGCTTCTCTGCCGGCTATGACCTCGGTGGCGGCAATGCCGGCCAGGACTACCCTTTCCCCACCGCCGGCGGCGACAGCCAATGGCCGCGTCACGTGGTGGAAGGCTGGATGAAGATCTGGGATCTCGCCAAGCCGGTGATTGCACAGGTCCACGGCTATTGCCTTGCGGGTGGCAGCGAGTTGGCCACTGGCTGCGATCTGGTCTACGTCGCCGATAACGCGCAGATCGGGTACCCGGCCGTTCGCTTTGGTGTGCCCGATATGCAATTTCACCCATGGCTCATGGGCATGCGCAAGGCAATGGAAATGCTCTTGACCGGAGATTCCCTGAACGGCAAGGAAGCGGTGAGTTATGGCTGGGCCACCCGCAGCTTTGCCGAAGAGGAGCTTGAATCAGGAACCGTGGAGCAAGCGGAACGTATCGCCAAAATCCCCGGCGATGTTCTCGCGCTCAACAAGCGTGCCGTTCACCGACAGATGGAAGTCATGGGTTTGCGCGATGGTTTGCGGCAAGGAACCGAAATTTGCGCGCTGGCCACTCACCAGGCGAGTTTCAAGGCGTTTATCGAAGCCACCGAGGGTGGCAGGAAGCTGACGAACGCATTGCAGGACCGGGATCAGGAATTCGGTGATTACCGGACCGACAATGCTGAAAAATCATGATCAGCAGACGCGACTGACAAGATTTTGTGAATGAATATCTGGATTATTTCGAGGATATCGATATCGGCAAGCGCTATGTCGCCACTCAGCCGTTTCGCGTGAGCCGGGACGATATCGTCGCGTATGCGTTGATGTGGGATTGGCGCCCGCATCATGTTGACGAGCAAGCGGCGAGTGAGTCCTTGTTTCAGGGGCTCGTTGCGTGTGGCTCCCATGTGTTCGCGATCTGGACGCGCCTTTCGCTTCAAGCCCAGAGCGAGTCCCGGGCCCAGGCGGTGATGGCGGGTCTCGGTTGCGAGATGCGCATTAGGCTTCCAGTGCGGCCCGGCGACGAGATTTCCTATTCCGGCGAGGTCGTGGCCAAACGCGAATCGAAGAGCCGCGGCGACGCAGGAATCATCGAGACGCATCATGAATTGCACAATCAGAACGGAGACCTGGTATTTCAAGTGGATGCCGTGACCCTGGTTCGAACGCGGCCGAGCCGGTGAATCGGCAGGATGTGTGAGAGGGGCGCGTTGGCTTCGGGGGGGGGCGTGGCTTTATTCTTGCTTCGGAGGAGATTCACGAATGATTCCGCCAGTCGTTTCGAGCCGAGTGAATTGAAGTGGTCCCGGTCTCTGTACAAAAAACTGATACCGTCGTCGGGATAACAAAACTGTAAAACTGGTGGGCAGACTTGCGCGAAAATATCAAAAATCAGAATATTTTTATTTGCGTTCCGCAGTCTGGTTAGTTGTTTCATCACTGCGTCAATGGCCGGAGCAATGTCTGCTCGCGCTACAGCACAATTTTTTCTCTCGTCGATGTCGCATTCGCGCACATCCGTAAAATTGAACATCGGCGGCGGGCCTGCAAGTACCAACGACACGCCTCGTTTTTCAAGTTCTTTGGCCAACCCGGAGACACGGTCACTCCATTCGGAAATGTTTCCTTGGGGTGTTGTGGGGTTTGTGCGCGCCAAATATAACCGTGCAATGAGTACAATATCGCCCGGTTTCAGATTATCCAATACCTCGTTGAACAGCATTTGTCTCGGAGCATACTCAATGCCGTTGCTGGCGGGAAAAGAGTGACCCGGCGTCTCGACCAAGTGCACCCCGAATCCCTTCGCCTGATGCAGTTCGTAAAGAAGTCCCTGCAGATGACCAGCGTGACTATCCCCAATGGCCCAAATCATCGGCATTCCGGAGCCGGGTACGGGTGGAATAGTACATCGCTCAAACGTCTGTGGCGTCAAAGGTCGTCGATCGTCGACTGCACACGTGTTGCCATACGGCAGCCCAGAATCCAGAAGTGGAAGGAATGCTTCCGGGTGGAGTACCACCGCATCTTGCCCAACCGGGGAATCTTCGCTGTTGAGTGCGAAAAACGCAGACAGGCCCAGTACAAAACTGCAGGTAAAGGCCATGGCTATGTCCAGCGGCTTGCTCCTGCTCCAGTTCGCCGCTCGCAAAGGTCGTTCTATGAACTGGTATGAAAAAATCGCGGCAATTCCCATGGTTACCACATAGATGCCGGAAATTCGCCAACTTGCACTCAGCAATAGCGGTCCCAAAGCAACCACAGGCCAGTGCCAGAGATACAGCGAATACGAAATTTTGCCAACGTACACCGCAGGAGGCAATGAAAGCATCCGCCAGGAAATATTATGGCTGGAATTGAAAAGTAGCAGGCCAGTCAAGCCGACCGCCACAGGGGTGGAGAGCGTCGCATAGCCCTGGGGCACGAAAAAACAAAGCACAAGCGCAACTAGTGCGCAAGGAGATGCGAGCGCCAGGATTCGATGAATTCGTGTGGAATCAAATCTGTTTGTAGCCTGATATATCAGCGCGCCAGTACCAAGTTCCCAGAAGCGTGTCGGCATAAGATAATAAGCGGCTACCTGATTGACATCGTACAACCAGAGGAAAAATAAAAATGAGAGCAGGCTCATTAGCACTATGGAGGCCGGGTATATATTCGGGGGTCTACGTGCTTTTCCAAAAATTGTCAGCCAAACGATAATCGGAAAGACAACATAAAATTGTTCCTCAACCCCCAGTGACCACATATGAGTGAACGCATTGAACTTGGATGAAGGGGAAAAATAGTCGAGTTCAAAATTGAAAAGTGTGATATTGGCAACGCCAAAAAGCGCGGAAATTCCAGTTAGTATCGAATGTCGCGGGAAAGGATCGATCAAAAACACCACGACACCGGTAGTCGCCACACAGGCGATCAACGCAGGCATCAGTCGCTTAACCCGTCGGGAAAGAAAATTCGAATAGAAACCGGAAAAAGTCGCTTGATTCTGTCCCAGAATAGAAGCGGAAACGACAAAGCCGGAAATTACGAAGAATACGTCCACCCCAAGAAATCCGCTGGATAGAAGCGTCTTTGGAAGGTGGTTTGCGATTACCGCAAGGACTGCAATAGCTCTCAATCCGTCAATATCAGAGCGATAGGTCGGCTTATTATTATTCAACTCTGCCGGTGCCCTAACTGATCGAACGATTGTTGGTATTATGGCGCGGCGGTTTGTTTTCGAACAGCAGAATTACATCCCGATTATGAAATGGCCTGGTAACTACTCACCCCTCCCGCTCGGGCGTACAACTCGCCGGATAGGGCCAGTTGGATCGCGAAGAGCGGGTTGACGCCTTGATAGGCCATCGATTGCAAATAGCTCGATATCCGACAACAGGCCTCGGCGTAGCGTTGCTGTCGGAAGCGGCCAGAGACCTCCCTTTCGCTTCAAGCCCAGAGCGAGACCCGGGTCCAGGCGGTGATGGCGGGTCTCGGTTGCGAGATGCGCGTAATGCTTCCAGTTCGGTCCGGCGACGAGATTTTCTATTCCGGCAAGGTCGTGGCCAAACGCGAATCGAAGAGCTGCGGCGACGCAGGAATCTTCGAGACGCATCATGAATTGCACAAGAAGAACGGAGACCTGGTATTTCAAGTGGATGCCGTGACCCTGGTTCGAACTCGACCGAGCCGGTGAGTCGGCAGCATGTGGGAAAGGGGCGGGCAGGAGGAGAGGGGCTCTATGCTTCCTATACTTTTACAGTCCGTGCGTCCCGCGGCGTGCGGGATACTTGCATCGACCACACCCCTGCCCGGTGGCGGCGGCATCCTCGAGCCCCACTTGCCGACCGCGCCACCGGCAGGCATGGCCGTTGCCATGGTGCGCCCCACCTCCTGCCGATGAACGACACCCTGGTGCAAACCGTCACCCTCAGCACTCATGGCCTGGCCATGCTGGCCTTCGCCGCGATCGTGTTCGCGATCTTCATCAGCGACCGTGTGCCCATCGCCACCGTCAGCATCGGCATCCTGGCCCTGCTGCCGATCGGCTTCGTGCTCTTTCCGCTGCGCACCGCCGACGGCTCCTTTGACCCGCTGACACTTTTCTCCGGCTTCGGCCATCCGGCGCTGGTAGCGATCTGTGCGCTGATGATCGTCGGCCAGGGCCTGGTCGTCACCGGAGCGCTGGAGCCGGCGGCGCGGGTGCTGGCCCGCTGGATGGCAGCGAAACCGGCGCTGGCGCTGGCCGCGCTGCTGCTCGGCGCCGCGTCGATCAGCGGCCTGGTCAACGACACGCCGGTGGTGGTGCTGCTGATCCCGCTGATCATCGCAGCCGCGGCACGCGCCAAGATGTCGCCAGCGGCGATGCTGCTGCCGATGAACTACGCGGTGCAGATCGGCGGCATGACCACGACTATCGGCACTTCGACCAACCTGATCGTCGTCGCGATCGCGGCCGAACTCGGCGTCGGCCCGTTCTCCCTGTTCAGCTACTACTCGCTGGTGGCGCTGGCAGCGCTGCCGGCGATCGGCTACCTGTGGCTGATCGCGCCGCGGCTGCTGGCAAAAGTGAAGGTACCGACCGAGCAGATGTCGAGCGAGGTCTTCGACGCCGAACTGCATGTCGAGCCCGACAGCTGGCTCGACGGTCGCGAGCTGCGTGAGGCGCTGAAGGCCACTGGCAACCGTATGCGGCCAGTCGAGATCCGCCGCGGCGCGCGCACTGTCGTGCCGCTGCCGTCGCTGAAGTTCTGCCCCGGTGACCGCATCGTGCTGCAGGACACGCCTTCGGACCTGAAGGACTTCGAGACCAGCCTGAAGGCGGCGCTGCACCGTGTCGGCGACAGGCCCGAGAACCTGGTGCCGAAGAAGGGCGACGACGAAAACAAGGACAAGGACAAGGACAAGGACAAGGACAAGGACGAACCGAAGGATGAGCCGAATGACGAGCCGGAACCTTCGAAGTCGGTGGTGGCGCAGATGATTATCTCGCCTACCTCGCCGCTGGTCGGCCGCTCGGTACGCCAGGAGCACATCGCGCGCCGCTACGACGTCGTCGTCGTCGGCCTGCGCCCGCGCGCCGACAGCAGCGCCTGGCAGCGCGAGAACCTGCCCGACCGTGCCATCAACGCCGGCGACATCCTGCTGCTGCAGGGCGAGCCGGCGGCGATGCAGCAGGCGCAGCGCGACCGCATCGGTCTGCTGCTCGACGAACGCTTCGCGTTGCCGCGCCAGGACAAGGCAGCGCTGGCCCTGATCACGATGGCCGCGGTGGTGCTGCTGGCCGCGATCAAGGCGCTGCCGATCGCGCTGGCCGCGCTCGGCGGCGTCGTCGTGCTACTGCTCGGGCGCTGCTTGTCCTGGGAGGACGTGACGCACTCGCTGTCGGTCAAGGTCATCCTCCTGGTCGCCGCCAGCCTGGCGCTGGGCAACGCCCTGCTGGTCAGCGACGCCACCGCCTGGTTGGCACAGCAACTGGCGTCGGCCTCGCAGGCGCTGTCGCCGGCCTGGGTGCTGGTGCTGCTGATGGGCCTGATGGGCCTGCTGACGAACTTCGTTTCGAACAACGCCGCCGCAGCCATCGGCACGCCGCTGGGCATCGAGCTGGCGCGCCAGCTCGGCGCGCCGCCCGAGGCCTTCGTGCTGGCGGTGCTGTTCGGCTGCAACCTGTGTTACCTGACGCCGATGGGCTACCAGACCAACCTGCTGGTGATGAACGCCGGCGGCTACCGCTTTGGCGACTTCGTGCGCGTCGGCACGCCGCTGTTCCTGATCATGTGGGTGGGTCTGTCGTACGGCCTGATACTGAGCTACGGTATGTAGGCATGTCGGCTCCGGCCTGGTCCTTGGCGTGGACCAGCTCGTGGGTGCGCTACTGGATGCGCTGCTACTTCCCCTCCGATTCCTGCACGTCATGAACGATGGCAAGGTTGTCATGGGACAAGGCCGGGAGTATTTTGGCCCGGGGGAGAAATTCGTCCGAGGATTGCGGGGTTTGGGAAGGATCGGGACGAAAGATTTTCAGGCAAATCTTATTTTGGCTGTGATTTTCATTGGCTGAAAAGGTGCGGACGGAGGACGAGGACTCCTGCTGACCCTCGATGACATGGCGGCCGGCAATCACGTCACCGGTGGAAAATCCGCAACGGGAATTCATGCGCGGCTCCTCGCTCGGAAAAGCAGAGGGTCACAAGGACGGCGTCGGTCTCCCGGACCAAACCGGAACGGCGGGATTTCTACCTTGGTTTGGCACGGATTGTTTGGGAGACGATGCCCGATGGCGCATGAATTGAGCAAATCCATCATGAAGTCCCTGCTCCAGGCCAGACAGGCTTTGGACGACTTCCTCGCCCAACCCGCCCATGTCGGGGATATTCAGAAGATGGCCGGTCTTTTGGCCGACTGCTTCCACCAGCGGGAATTCACCCAATGTCATCCGTGCCTCCGAAACTGCCCGCAAGGCGGAGCTGAAGGTTTTGCTGTTACTGGGCAAGGGCGGCGGGGCTTTGCAGGGTTTTTGGGGCGATGAACTCTGGGTTGGCACCACAGCCACGCAACGGGTTCAGGATGTCCACATGACCGTCCTCCACATCCTGGTTGAATCGGTGGAACGGCTGCTTTTTCCCGAAAATTACGGCGAAGAGTAAAGATCCGGACCGGTCAGGGAAGATTCAACGCGATTTCATTTTCGCCAGGGCCCTTTCCGGCAAAATTGTGCATTCGCGAAGCGCACACGCGAAGGTGGTGTGCCCGCTGAAGATGCAGTACCGCAACGGGACGACACGCATGAACGGACACTGCTGCGCGAGGCAATGGGTGATATGGCCGGACGACGTATCAGTTACTGAACAGGAAATCCTCTGATGAATGACAGCACAAAGCCCCTGAGCTTCCCCGCCGCTGCGCTACCGTGGATCGAGAGCGCCACGGGGGGACGCATTCTCGAACTCACGCGCATGGTGGTGCGCCGCGAGGCATGGCGCGTCGTGGTGGACGACGGCAGCGCCACGCCACGATCCTGGTTCCTGCGGATCGATCGCGCGATCGCCGCGGGCAAACCCTATCCGCGCGATCTGGCGCGCGAGACCGGGTTGATCCGGTTTCTGCAGGCAAATACCGGGATCCCGACCCAGCGCATTCTTGGCTGGAACGACGAGCACGCGGTGGCGATCCAGTCCTTCGAGCCGGGACGCGCGGACCTGCACAACGTCTCACGCGAGGAACAGCATGACGTGATGATGCATTTCATGGACATCATGGCGGAGATGCACTCCCTCGATGTACACGGGATCGGACTGCCACGCTTCGAGATCCCGCCCACGCCGGAGCAGCATTCGCTGATGGAGCTGCACGCGGTGGACGATCCCCGACTGGCGACGCTGCCGGTGGATTCCAGTACGGTATTGGGGGCGTTTGGCAAACGCTGGTTGCTCAACCATGTGCCGACCAGCGTGGAGCGCACCGTGCTGTTGCAGGGCGACACCGGACCCGGTAATTTCCTGTTCGAGGATCATCGCGTGACCGCGGTCGTGGATTGGGAGTGGGCGCATTATGGCGACCCGATGGAAGACGTGGGCAATCTGTGGGTACGCGATTTCTTCACCCCGAGCTGTGGTGGCGACCTCACGCCATATATCCGGCACTACACGCAAAACGCCGGCATCACACTCGATCGGCAGAAGGCGATCTACTATCTCGTGCACCAGCTGGTGCGCTCGGTATTCACGCTCCCCGGGCTGGTGCGCCGACCCGACTGGAGGAGCACGGTCGCCCTCAACCTGGGTTACCAGGCGGTTTGCGACATCACCTGCTGCGAGGCGCTGGGCATGTACCACAGCCTCGCGGAGCCGCGCTTCGAACTCCTCGATATCCCCGAAGACATTCACGACGGACGACCCGGCATGAATGAGGACGGCGAGCTCTACCAGTTGCTGTCCGAACAGCTGGAACGCGGCATCGCACCGGAGTTGCACAACGACTTTGCCCGCAACATGGCCCTGGGCGCTTCCGGCATCACACGCTACCTGGAGCGGCGGCACCTGTACGGCGCGGCCGCGGATTCGCTGGAGCACTCGGGTATCGATGCGATTCTCGGCGTGCGCCACGCATCGCTGAAAGAAGCCCGCCAGGCGTTCATGACCCGGCTGCCGCAACTGCAGGCTGCAGACGAGGAGCGCGTGATTCGCCACTGCTGGGGTGTGGCGCGGCGCAACATGCAACTGATGGAACCGCTGGTTGCGCGCTGGAGCTACTGCAAGCTGCCCACGTTGAACTGATCCGTGTTCCGGGCGTGGCTGCATCCGCCCGGGTGTGCCACGTAACAGGCAATTCGCAGGCATTGCTCCTTGAGGATTGCCGTGGCTCCCCCTGATCACCCGCAATGCTATGCTCTGGCCTTCTTCGGAATCGATGACAGGGAGCTTGCCGTGCAACGACGTGACACGCTGAAAGGATTGCTGCTGCTCGGCGGTTTCGGTTTCCCGGCAGCGGTGCAACGGGCACTGGCCGCGGGCCTCACGCCAGAGGGTAGCGCCGCCGGTATGTTCGATGTGCCGGCGCGGGCGCTGGTCGCGGCGCTGGCCGAGCGCATCATCCCGGCGACCGATACGCCGGGCGCCGTGGAGGCTGGGGTGGTCGATTTCATCGAACAGATCGTGTTCAGCTGGTACACGGATGCCGAGCGCGCGATATTTCTCCAGGGACTGGAGGACGCCGGGGCGATGGCCACGACGCGGTTTCAACAAGACTTCGCGACGCTTGATGGCGAGCGTCAGGACCAGTTGCTGGGCGAACTCGAGCAGCGTGCGCTGGCTGTGGCAAAGCCTGCTGCGTTTTCCCTGCAACCCGACCTCGACGAGGACCTCTCACCGTTTTTTTCCAAGCTGAAGGAACTCGTCGTGGTGGGTTATTACACCTCCGAAATCGGCGCCACCCGGGAACTGCGCTACGAGCGCATGCCGATGGTTTATCGCGCCGATGTGCCGCTGGCCGAGATCGGGCGTGCCTGGGCAAACGGCATGAAGGACTGAGGGCGATGCCGATGAATACGGATTTCGATGCAATCGTGGTGGGTTCGGGCATCAGCGGTGGCTGGGCGGCGAAAGAGCTGAGCGAGAAGGGCTTGAAAGTTCTGGTGCTGGAGCGCGGCGCGCCGTTGACGCACGGCGAGGATTACGTTGGCGAACATCGCGCGCCGTGGGAAACACCCCTGCGTGGCAAACCGCTGCGCGAGCTGTACAAGAGCGATTATGCGGTGCAGAGCACCTCGTTTGCCTTTGGCGAGAACAACCGCCCGTTCTGGAACAACGATCGTGAAAACCCCTATGTGATGGATGGCGAATCGCCGTTTCTGTGGATGCGCGGCGCCGTTGTGGGCGGCAAATCGCTGATGTGGAGCCGCCAGGTTTATCGCTGGAGCGATATGGACTTCGGCGCCAATGCCCGCGACGGGCACGGCATCGACTGGCCGCTCCGCTACGCGGATATCGCGCCATGGTATGCGCATGTCGAACGCTTCATCGGGGTCAGCGGCGCAGCCGAGGATATCCCGCATCTGCCGGATGGCGAATTCCTGCCGGCCATGGACATGAACGCCGGCGAGAAGCACCTGAAACGCGAGGTGGAGCAGAAATTCGCCGGTCGCCGCGTGATCATGGGTCGAGCGGCGGTGCTGACCCGCGAGCACAACGGGCGCGGCGCCTGTCATTACTGTGGACCATGCGAGCGCGGCTGCTCGGTGGGTGCGTATTTCTCGAGCCTGAGTTCCACCTTGCCCGCCGCGGCGAAGACCGGGCGCTTGACGCTGCGTGCCAACAGCGTGGTCGAAGGGCTCGATTACGATCCCGCCACGCGCAAGGTGAGTGCCGTGCGCGTCATCGACAGCACAAGTGGAGAACGGCTGCGCTTCAGTTCCCGCCTGGTATTCCTGTGTGCCTCCACGGTTGGCAGCACCCAGATCCTGCTCAATTCACGCAGCGACAGCTTTCCCGAAGGGCTTGCCAACGGCAGCGGGACGCTCGGTCGCTACCTGATGGATCACACCAACGGTCTTGGTGCGTTCGGCCTGTTTCCGAACCTGCTGATGGATCGTTATTACAGTGGCAACCGTCCCAACAATATCTATATTCCGCGCTTCAGGAACCTCGGTGCCGGGGGTGATGCAGCGGAATTCGTTCGCGGCTATGGTTTCCAGGGCGCCGCGTTTCGCACCAACTGGTCGATGAACTACCGGATGCCCGGTTTTGGCGCCGGGTTCAAGCAGACGCTGCGTTATCCCGGGTACTGGGCCATGTTCCTGGCGGGATTCGGCGAGTGCCTGCCGCAGCAGCGCAATCGCATGTATCTGCACCCGAACAAGGTAGACCGCTTCGGCATTCCCCAGGTCGCATTCGATTTCGCCTGGCACGACAACGAGAAGCGCATGTGCCGCGATATCGTCAACGAGGCAGAGGCGATGCTGAGAGCGGCAGGCGCGCAGATCGTGATGCGCCTGGAGGAACCGGAACCGCCCGGCGGCGCGATTCACGAGATGGGGAGCGCGCGCATGGGTCGCGATCCGGCGCAGTCGGTTCTGAACGGCTGGAACCAGGCACATGAGGTCGAAAACCTGTTCGTCACCGATGGTGCGGCGATGAGCTCGACCGCATGCGTCAACCCCTCGCTGACCTACATGGCGCTGACCGCGCGCGCCTGTGATTACGCCGTGGCACGGCTCCGTAGTGCGTAGCACCGCACCCATCCGCTTCGCGGGTCGAGACGAGGAGACACTTCGAGCATACGTCCGTCACCAGGAGCACGAAGATGAGCGCCTGGGGCAGATGAATCGGCTGCGTTGATTAGCCGCCGCGCTTGCTCAGGGCTGACTCCGTTTGCCTAGCCGACCCTGCCAGGTATCACCACCCACTCGGGTTCATCGAATTCCCCGATGATATTGATTTCGCATTTCTGGTAGTGCTCTGCGAGGATGTCGCGGACGATCTTGCTTCTGTTGTCGTCCTTTTGGTCTCGCGCCTGGCGGGATTCCCAGTTGGCGATAGCCAGCAACCGGTTTGGATTGTTGAGGTCACGGTGCAGGCGAGTGCCGAGAGCGCCCGGTGTTTGCTGGATGATTTCGCTGGCGCGAATCCAATTGGCTGCGTATTGCTCCACGGTGAAGCCCGGTTTGACAATAACTTCGAAGATAAATTTCATGTATATCCGACGCCCCCCGCTTCGAGTAGCGATATTGTTCAGAGTCTTCCGGGCATTATAAGAGCGTCGTCGCGCAGTCGTTCCATTGAACGATTCCACATGGGCACTCTGATTGGGTTTTGCCCGGCTCGATCAGCTCGAGCCACGATGCTCAGCCCGCGCAGAGACCGCCGTCCAGTGCCAGCGCCTGTCCGGTCATGAAACTGTTCTCGCGCGCACAGGCCCACAGCATGGCCTGCACGATCTCGGGTGGTTCGCCGAGACGCCGCATCGGAATGGCCGCCGCCATGTTGTCCAGGGTGCGGCTGTGTCCGCTGTGCAGCAGCTCGCCGAGGATCGGGGTGCGGGTGTAGGCGGGGCATAGCGCGTTCACCCGGATGTTGCGTTTCGCATACTCGAGCGCGGCGGTCCTGGTGAGGCCGATCACTCCATGCTTGGCCGCGGCATAGGCGGCCATCATCGGGGCGCCGCGGATACCGGCAACCGAACTCACGTTGAGGATCACGCCGCCGCCCTGCCTGAGCATATGCGGCAGTTCGGCGCGCATGCACAGGAACACGCCTTTCAGGTTGACCGCCACATTGCGATCGAAGGTCTCCTCGTCGCAGTCGGCCAGCCGCGTCAGCGCATGCCCGATGCCGGCATTGTTCAGCGCCACGTCGATGCGACCGAAACGCGCGATGGTTGCGGCCACGAATTGCTCGACCTCGCTTGCGCGCGCCACATCGCAACCCATGCTGAGTACATTGCCCTCATCGAGCCCCTGCCCGCGCACCGTTTCGTGCAATGCCTCCACATTGATGTCGCTCAGCGCGAGCTGTGCCCCCGCGGCAGCAAAGCTCTTCGCCGCGAGCCGCCCGAAGCCGCTGCCCGCGCCGGTTATGAGGACCACCTGGCCGGTGAAATCGCAAGCTGTCATACAACACTCCCCGTGGACCGGAATTCAACCGGGCATTGGCAAACCGTTTGCCGGGTTCTCAGCCGGGAGCTTGCGCCCCGGTCTGCGGTGCCGCGGCGCGACGCGCGAGCGTCACCCGGGAACCGTTGCGCCGCCCCAGCACGCCGCAGATCCACACCGAGCAATCCATCAGCCGTTCGAGGTCGATGCCGGTGTCGATGCCCATGCCGTGCAGCAGATAAACCACGTCTTCGCTCGCGACGTTGCCCGAGGCGCCGGCCGCGTAGGGACAGCCCCCCAAACCGGCGATGGCGGCATCGAACACCGCGACGCCGGATTCGAGCGAGGCGTAGATGTTCGCGATCGCCATGCCATAGGTGTCGTGGAAATGACCGGCCAGCTGCGCCACCGGAACCTGCGCGCTCACCGCCTCGAGCATGGCGCGGGTGCCGCCCGGGGTGCCGGCGCCGATGGTGTCTCCGAGGCTGATCTCGTAACAACCCATGCCGTGGAGGGCCGCCGCCACCGCGGCCACGGCGCGCGGTTCGATGGCGCCTTCGTAGGGGCAGCCCAGCACACAGGATACGTAGCCGCGCACCCGCACGCCGGCATCGATGGCGGCTTGCATCAGGGGTTCGAAGCGGCCCAGCGATTCGGCGATCGAGCAGTTGATGTTGCGTTGCGAGAAGGATTCGCTGGCGGCCGCAAACACCGCGACCTCGGTGGCGCCGGCTGCCAGCGCCGCCTTGAAGCCCTTGAGGTTCGGCGTCAGCACCGGGTACGAGACACCGGGCAGGCGCACGATCCGCGCCATCACCGCGGCATTGTCAGCCATCTGCGGTATCCATTTGGGCGAGACGAAGGAGGTGGCCTCGATGGTGCGCAGTCCGGCCCGGCCCAGGGCGGCGATCAATTCCACCTTGAGCTCGGTGCCGAGCAATTGCGGCTCGTTCTGCAGTCCGTCACGCGGACCCACTTCGACCAGCCGGACCTTCGTTGGCAAAGTCATGGCGCTCTCCACGGACGGCGGGTGCGTTGCTCAGACCGTTTCGGTCAGCGCGAACTCCATTGAGGTTACGGTCACGAATTTGTCGGCGCTGAGGCTGCGCTCGCCGTCCCAGCGGTAGGCGGCAAGCTTGCCGCCCGGCTTGGCAACGCTGTAATCGAGACAGCCGATATTCGGTGCCAGTGGCGCCGGCTGGCCGCTCAGCCAGTAATGACCCATGAATACCGGAGGATCCTGGCGGCTGTATTCGAGCAGGTGATCACCGGTGATATCGTCATCCGGAATCTGGGTGGCGAGCTTTTCCGAGCCGAGGTAGGCGGCGCGGTAATTGCGCGCCTCGCCATCCCACCAACGCACCCGGATGTGATGCCGCTCGGTGCCTTCCTTGTCAAAGAAACTGTGGCCGCTCGGCAGCGCAATCTCCTTGCCCTTGAGCAGGGTTTCGACCGCCTTGAACTCCCAGTTGCCGTGGGTGCAGGAGGAGTAGAGCAGGCTGTTGCTGAGGCCGCCCGCGTGGTTGTAGTTGTTGCTGATCCGGGCAATCGCCTCGCGGTCCCAGCAGGCATGGACGATGCGCAGGTCGCCGAGGTCCAGCCACATCGGCAGCCGCCCGAACCAGTCGATCAGCTCGTGGTAATCGTCGGTGTATTCGTAGGCATCGAGGAATACCCGGTGCTGCTGGTAATTCTTGGCGTTGTGGTCACGGAAAAAACCGCCGCCGGAGCGTGGCGTGGCATAGGCAATCGCGTTGAATTCATGGTTTCCCATCACCGCGAGTGCGCTGCCGCGCTCGATCATCGGCCGCACGATGCGAATCACTCCGCGCTGGTGCGGTCCGCGGTCGATGAAGTCACCGAGAAAGATCACCTTTCTTTCGGGGTGGCGATAGACGCCGTCAAACAGCGAGTACCCCAGCCGCCCGAGCAGGGCCTCCAGTGTTCGCGCGTGTCCGTGGATATCGCCGATGATGTCGTAGCCTGCTTGCACTGCCGCCTCGGTCGGGGGTGGATTCGATATTTATTCTAGTCGAGGAGACGGTCGGGGCGCGACCGCGCGGCGCTCCTTCACCCGGAGGCGTGGCGTCGCGACTGCCCGCGAAAGGCCAAAACATGATCAAATCGCCTCCAACGGCGTAAATAAAGGGGCTGAGGTGATGAAAAAATGGCTGTTGCGGATCGCGCTCTTCCTGCTGGTACTGACCCTGAGCGGTGCCACGGTGATCTACTTCGGCTTGCGCGAGCTGGGCTTTTTCCGGGAGCCGGTTTTCGAAACCGGAGCGCCGCTGCTGCCGGAGCTGCGCCATCCCGCCGTGCTGGTATTCTCGAAGACCAATGCATTCATCCACCGCGAGGCCATCCCGGCCGCGCAATCCGCGCTGCGCCGGATCGGCAAGGCACGCGGCTGGTCAGTGTACCTTTCCGACAATGGCGCGATCCACAACGCGCGCGATCTGCAGCGCTTCGATGCCGTGGTCTGGAACAATGTCACCGGTGAGGTACTCGATGCCGGACAGAAACGCGCACTGCGCGACTACCTCGAGCAGGGGGGTGGATTCGTGGCGCTGCACTCGAGCGGCGACAGCAGCCACGAGGACTGGCCCTGGTACATGAAATCGATCATTCGCGTGCGTTTTGTCGGACATCCGATGCTGCCGCAGTTCCAGCGCGCCACGGTGCGCATCGAGCAGCCCGCGGATCCGATCATGGCCGGGGAAGAGCGCGCGTGGACCCGCGAGGACGAGTGGTATTCCTTTGCCGGCAGTCCGCGCGCGGACGGGGTGAGAATCCTCGCCACGCTCGATGAACAGAGTTATCAACCCGAGGCCTTTGGAAAGTCACTGCGCATGGGTGCGGACCATCCGGTGATCTGGAAGCATTGTGTGGGCGCCGGGCGCGTGTTCTATTCCGCGATGGGACACACCGCCGAGAGCTACGCCGAGCCGCGCTATCTGCAGCTGCTCGAGCGGGCCGTGACCTGGGCGGCGCGGCTCGAGCCGCAGGCTGCCGCGGGCGGAGCGCCATTGTCGTGCGAGGAAGACGCCGGTGGCTGAGCCCGTACCGTCCGTCTCGTGGATGAAGAGTACCGGTATGCGCGGCGGGTTCAGGCTTGTCAGCTATCGGGTTTGATTACCCTGATGGCGTTTTCAGGCAGCAATTTTGGCCAGACCGCGTCGCGCCACGGGACACCGGGCATATTGCCCCGGATGCGAGCGAGTGCAAGGCCCATCGGTAAACCCATCGGTAAAGGCGTTGACCCGGACCGGCCGCATGATATTATGAGTACCGGTAGTTTCGTAAATTGGGGTGCTTGCGATGACGATCGACTACGATCCCTTTTCGGATGCGGCGATGCGCGATCCGTTCCCGCTCTATGCCGCGATGCGGGCCGAGGGCGGTCCCCACTACATCGCGAAGTACAACGCCTGGGCGCTGGCGCGCTTCGAGGATGTCTGGGAAGCCAGCATGCATCACGAAGCCGATGTGACCTGGACCGCTGGCGCGACCCCCGCGCAGCTGCTGCTCGGCGATCCGATACCGCGCGCCTTCACCACGATGGACGCGCCGGAGCATCGCAAGTGGCGTGGCGTGATCAGGCGCGAATACACACCCGAAGCCGTGCGTTTGCATGAGCAGCGCTTGCGCACGCTCGCCCGCGAGGTGCTCGATCCGCTACTGGCGCGCGGGGAGTTCGATGCCTATGCCGATTACGCCAACCGCGTGTTCTGCCTGAACTCGGGATTCAACCTCGGCCTGCCGCGCGAGGATGCCCTCACCTGGCGCGCCCTGATCGACGAGCTGATGCACCGCGATCCCGGACAGTGCGGTGGCAGTTCGTCGCGCAATCAGTACGCGGCGACGCAACTCGCGGCCTATATGCACGACTACGTACAACGTTTGCGTGTGGATCCCGGGCTCGCCAGCGGTCATACGGCGGCCTATCTGAACGCCGAGATCGATGGCGAGCGGCTCGACGACGAAGGAATGGTCAATATCCTGATGAATTTCCTGATTGTCGGATCCGAGACCACGCCGATGGTATGCGCTGGCGCGCTGCATTACCTCGAGCAGCATCCGGCGCAGAAGGCGGCGGTGCTGGCGGACCATGCCCTGATACCGAGGTTGTTTTTCGAGACCTGCCGTTATGACCAGCCGACGAACATGTTGTGTCGGCGCGCGAAACGTGATTTCACGCTGGGGGGTGCGCAGATCCGTGCCGGGCAGGACCTGCTGTATATCTACGCCTCGGCCAACCGCGACGAACGGGAATTCGTGAACGCCGCGCAATTCGATATATTCCGCAATCATGAGCGCGACCTGACGTACGGCGCCGGCGGGCACAAATGCCTGGGGATGCATCTGGCCACCATGGGCGCGGTGATCGTGCTCGAGGAACTGCTGGCATCGATACGGGATTTCGAGGTTCGGCTCGACGGCTGCCGGCGCGCCTACGGTGAGCATCTGTCCGGATTCGAACGGGTTCCGGTGCGGGTGCATCTTGGTTGAAGCGCCGGTCCGCGCGGTGCCCCGCGGGGCCATGGAGGAACATTGAAAATCTGCTCCCTCGGTTATATCGGTATCGCTGCGCCCGATCCGCTGGCGTGCCTGGAGTTCGCCACCCACATCGTCGGAATGATGCCGGCGCGGGCCTGTCCGGGCGAGGACTGGGGCGTGCCGGCACGGCCGGGCAGGGGTCCCGCCAGTGCCGGCAGCGGTAAACTTGCCGATGGCAGCGTGTATCTCAAGCTCGATGACTGGCAATGGCGCATCGCGGTTCATCTGCGGGCGGGGCGCCCGGGACTGCTGTACCTTGGCCTGGAGCTTGCGAGCGAACTCGCGCTCGAGCAGGCGCTCGCCGAGTTGCGTGCCGCCGGATGCGAGGCCCGGCGCGGCACCGATGCCGAGGCGCATGCACGCGCTGTCGCCGGTATCGTCCATACGCGCGACCCGATGGGCAATGCCATCGAGCTGTTCTACGGCCCGGTCAAGGATCGCAAGTTCAACTCGCCACGGGGCACGCGTTTTTGCGCCGCCGGTCTCGGACTCGGGCATCTGAACCTGCTGGCGGCGCCGCTGGTCGAGGCGCGTGATTTCTATACCCGCGTGCTCGGATTCCGGCTGACCGACTTTATCCGTTTTGGCGCCGGTGACTCGGCCAATTTCTTTCATTGCAATGCCCGTCATCACAGTATCGGCTTGCTGAAAGTGGGAGAGCTTGCGGGTGTCCATCACCTGATGCTGGAACTCGAGAATATCGATCTGGTCGGTCAATGCCTGGAGCGGGTCGAAGCCGCCGGTTTGCAGATCACCTCGACGCTGGGCCGCCATGCCAACGACCGCATGCTGTCGTTCTACATGGCGAGTCCCTTCGGCTTCGAACTCGAGATCGGTTGCGAAGGATTGCGGATCGACGAGCAGTGGACGCCGGCGGAGTTTGTCGAGGGCGATATCTGGGGCCATCGCGGGCTGGATCCGGAAACGATCCAGCGCAATCTCGCAGCGGTGGGTGACGAATGACAGGCAGTGGCTGCGCGGCAGCGCGCGTAATATCCAGCCTGCGCAAGCACGCCATTGCAGGGGAGTCGAATCGATGGCGGTGAAATTGCAGAAGGCTGCACTGGATGCGGGTATCGTTACCATCGATGGCGAGCGCGCGGCGCACTTCTACGGTGAGGTGCTGGGGCTGCCGCTGGCCGGTGAGGTGCGGCTGCCCGATATCGGCCTGATTCGCCGCTACGCGGCCGGTGACAGCACGCTGCGGGTATTCGTGCCGGATACCAGGCCGCAACGGGAGAGCAGCCGTGATGGCATGGCCAGCCAGACCGGGATCCGTTATCTCACGCTGACGATTTCCAACCTCGATGAAACAGTTGCCGCGGTGACGGCTGCCGGATACAAGGTACCCGTTGCGATCCGCGACCTGCGACCGGGGGTGCGGGTGGCGCAGGTCGAGGATGCCGACGGCAATGCCATCGAATTGATGCAGCAGGACTCCTGAGTACACGCCATGAAATCCGAAATGTCGACCCGGTCGCGCCGGCGCATCGATACCCATCGTGGCGTCGGGCAGGCGTGAACCGCACCGTGAAGAAAAATTCGGTTGCGGGAGTCCGCCGTGGACGCCCGCGCAGCGGGGCATCGGAGCAGGCGATCCTGTCCGCGACTCTGGAGTTGCTGGCCGAACTCGGTTTTCGCGCGGTAACGGTCGATGCGATCGCTGCCCGTGCCGGCGCCAGCAAATCGACCATTTATCGCCGCTGGCCGACCAAGGAGTACCTGGTCATCGCGGCATTCGCGCAGACACCGAACCTCGCACCCGGCAGGCAGGGTACGATGGCGGAGCAGTTGATAGACGTGATCGCCCAGTTCGCCGGGTTCATGCAGGCCACGCCGCTCGGTGGCGTGCTGCCCGCGTTGGCCGCGGAGCGCACCCACAACCCGGCGCTCGATGGTGCCTTCGGTCCACTGGTGCGCGCGCGGCGCAAGCCGCTGCTCGATATCGTTCGCGCAGGGATCGCCGGTGGTGAATTGCCCGCGGGAACCAATGCGGAATTTGCCGCGGACATGTTTACCGGACCGGTGCTGCAACGACTCATGGTCCTGGGGCTGAAAACCGATCGGCGCTATGTGCGCCAGGTGGTGCTGACCGCCTGCGCCGGGCTGCGTGCGGCGCAGCCAGGTCGCGCGGTGCGGCGGCGCAGCGCAACGGAGGTGACGGGCGGATGATATTGTTGCAGGGCAGGGCGGCGGCCATAAGCGGCGCGGGTGGCGGCATCGGTCGCGCGCACGCGCTGCTGCTGGCGGCACACGGTGCCGCGGTGGTGGTCAACGATATCGACCTCGAGCGTGCGCAACAGGTGGTGGCGGAAATCGTCGCCAGCGGTGGTCGCGCGCTGGCCAATGGCGCGAGCATCGCGACGCGCGCCGGCGCCGAGGCGCTGGTGAGTGCCTGTGTGCAGGAGTTCGGCGCGATCGACCTGCTGGTGAACAACGCCGGGAACCTTCGTGACCGATCCTTTCTCAAGATGAGCGACGAGGAATTCGACAGCGTCTGGCAGGTGCACGTGAAAGGCAGTTTCTGGTGTGCCCAGGCTGCGGCTCGTCAGATGTGCGTTCAGGGCCGCGGCGGGGTCATCATCAATACCTGCTCGGGCTCGCATTTCGGCAATTTCGGGCAGAGCAATTACGCCGCGGCAAAAGGTGCCATCGCGTCGCTGACCTATACCTGGGCCATCGAACTGGCGCGCCACGGCATTCGCGTCAATGCGATCTGTCCGGTCGCGGCAACGCAGATGACACAGGGGATCATCAGCGGTCCGGATCCGGAGCAGGCGGCGATCTTCTGGGCGCCGGAGCGTAACAGCCCGCTGCTGGTCTACCTGGCCTCGGACGAGGCGGCCAACGTCAGTGGCCAGATCTTCGGTACCGGTGGCGAGCGGCTCGCGCATATGGTGCAGCCGCATTACGGCAAGACGCTGATCCGCCCGGGAGGATGGACCGTGGAAGCGGTGCGTGAGCAATTTCAGCAACAGATGCCACAGGAGTTCGATGTGTTCGGTATTTCCGCGAAACCCTATCCATTTCACGACGGGGTCAAGCCCCCGTCCCGGGATTGAGTCCATGGTTGGCATCATCGCCTGTGGCGCCGCGATACCGGTGCGCCGTTTACCGTTGTCATTGCTGGCCGGCAGGAGCGCAATGCCAGGCTCGCCGGAGCGCGCGCTGGCGTGGTCCGACGAGGATGCAATCACCCTGGCGGTCGCGGCGGCGCGCGACTGCCTGGTCGATTGTGATCGCAGCCGGATCGATTTGCTGCTGTTTGCCAGTACCACCGGCCCCTATGTCGAGAAGCTGGGCGCGGCGATCGTCGCGGCGGCGCTGGCGCTGGCACCGGGCACGCGCACCCTCGATGTCGCGAATTCGCTGCGTGGCGGCACCCAGGCGCTGCTGCTGGCGCTCGATGCGGTGCGTGCCGGTTCGGCGCACAGCGCACTGGTCGTGGTCGCTGATTGCCGCCAGGGAGCCCCGGGTTCCGCGCTGGAAGCAAACGGCGGTGATGCGGCTGCCGCGTTTCTGGTGGGCAATGGCGATGCGCTGTTCGAGGTGATCGACAGCGCCACGTGCAGCGCCGAGATCGTGGATGTGTGGCGCCGCCCCGGTGATCGTTTCGCCCATTCCTGGGAAGAGCGCTTCGTGCTCGCCCACGGCTACCTCGAGCCGATGCTCGCGGCGCAGGCGCAACTCGCGGCAAAAGCCCGGATCGATCTGTCCGCCTGCACCCATCGGCTGTTCTCGGCGCCCGATCGCAAGGCGCACCAGGCACTGCAGCAAGCGCTCGGTCCCGGTGCGTTGTCCCGGGAACCGTTGTTCGGCAGCGTGGGCAGTTGCGGCGCGGCGCATGTGCTGCTGCAACTGGTCGCGCTGGCCGAGACCGCGAGCCCCGGCGATACCGCGCTGCTGCTCAATCACGGCGACGGTGCCGATGCGCTCGGGCTGCGTTTTCATCGTGCGGCAAAAGCCCGCTTTCCCGCCCGGATCGCTCACCGCCTGGCGCTCTCGGGTATCGAGCAGTACCGGCGTGCCCGCGAACTGCTGGTCGAGGAGTACCAGGGGCACGATTTCCAGGGGATCTCGGCCACGGTCCATTATCGCGATCGCGGTGACGATCTAGCGCTCGCGGGGCAGCGCTGCGAGTGCGGGGAACCGCGGTTTCCGCGCGCCCGAATCTGTGTTCGCTGTGGCCTTGCGGACCGCTTCGGGGAGGAGATCTATGCCGAACGCGGCGCCACGTTGCTGACCTATACGCTCGATGCATTTTTCCCCTCTCCGGATCCGCCCACCGTGGTTGGCGTGGTGCAGGTGAACGACGGTCCGCGCATCCATGTGCAACTCACCGATATGCCCGCGGGCGAGGTGCGGATCGGCATGGCGCTGGAATTCGTGCTGCGGCGCATGCATTGTGTCGGCGGACGACCGAATTATTTCTGGAAATGCCGGCCACCGGGAGCTGCGTCATGAGTCTGAGAGACAAGGCCTCGATCGTCGGCGTGGGTTGCAGCGCGTTTGCCGAGCACTGGGATCGCAGCGCCGAGGACCTGATCGTGGATGCGGCTCTGGAGGCCTATGCCGATGCCGGCATCGACGAACCGCGCCGCCAGATCGATGCGATCTATGCCGGTTCGCTGTACGCGCCGATGGGCCCGGTTCATGTCACCGAGGCGCTCAGGCTCTACAAGCCGATCACCATGGTCTACAACTACTGTGCCACCGGTACCGAGGCGCTGCGCGCCGCGGTCATGGCGGTCGCGGCCGGTGCCCACGATACCGTGCTCGCGCTCGGTTTCGACAAGCCCAAGGATCGTGGTGTGTCGGGCCCGAGCGTGAATATCCGCGGCGTGCGCGGCCTGCCGGAAACACCGGCCGGCTGGTTTGCGTTGTGCGCGGCGCCGTACTTCGAGCGCTACGGCGCGGGGCGCGAGGACCTGGCGCGGATCGCGGTAAAGAATCATCACAACGGTACGCTGGCACCGAAGAGTTTCCTGAAGCGCGAAATAAGCATCGAGGACGCGCTCACGGCGCGCATGATCGCGTGGCCATTCGGGCTCTACGATTGCGCGGCGCAGACCGACGGCGCCGCGGCGGTAATCGTGACCCGACGCGATCTGGCCCGCCGTCACCATGATCGTGCGGTACAGGTGCGCGCTATCGCCAGCGCGTCGGCGGCGCATCCGCATGGCGATCCTGATCATGATTTCCTGCGCTGGAAACCGACCATCGCGGCGGCCGAGGCGGCCTATGCTATGGCAGGCATCGTGAATCCGCTGCGTGAAATTGATGTTGCGCAGTTGCACGACTGTTTCACCCTGACCGAGCTGCTGAGCTACGAGGATCTCGGTTTCATCGCCAAGGGCGCGGCCCGCGAGCACATCGCGGCCGGCACTTTCGCGCTCGGCGGCGAGTTGCCGGTCAACACCGACGGCGGGCTGAAGTCCTTCGGGCACCCGACCGCCGCCACCGGTCTGCGCATGATCTACGAGAATGTGCTGCAATTGCAGGGGCGTGCGGGCGCGCGCCAGGTGTCGGGTGCGGGCACGGCGCTCAGCCACAATATCGGCGGTTATCCGACCGGGTGTGCCGTCTGTATCCTGAGCATGGAGTAGGCAATGGCGTTCAGCACCCTGAACTATCGGGTCGAGGATGGCGTGGCGCTGATCACGCTCGACCGGGTGGCGGCACATAACGCGGTCAATTCGGTGATGAGCCGCGAATTGCCGCTGGCATGGCAGCGCTTCGACAGCGATGACAGCGCGATCGTGGCAATCGTGACCGGGGCCGGTGAACGCGCTTTCTGCGTAGGCGCGGATCTCGCGGATCAGCCGCAAATGGACGGCGAAGGTCGTGACGGTACGCTCGCGAGCATGCGCTGGACCTCGTTGCAGAACCGGGTCTGGAAACCGGTGATCTGCGCCGTGAACGGCATGACGGTGGGCGGCGGTCTGCATTTCGTGGCCGACAGCGATATCGTGCTTGCGGCCGAGCACGCGACGTTTTTCGATACCCACGTGAAGGTTGGTCTGGTGGCTGGGCTGGAGCCGGTCTGCCTCGCGCGCAGAATGCCGCTGGAGGCGGTACTGCGCATGACCCTGGTCGGCGGTGGAGAGCGGATTCCGGCGGCGCGTGCGCTGGCCCTGGGGCTGGTCGGCGAGTTGGTGCCGGCAGCGGATTTGCTCCGGCGCGCCCTGGAAATCGCCGCCATGATCAAGACCAATTCGCCGGCGGCGATGGCACGCAGCAAGCGCACGATCTGGGAAGCCGCGGACCGCGGACTTGGCGCGGCACTGGAAAACGCCTGGCACAGCATCATGGAACACAACACCCATCCGGATGTCGAGGAGGGTGCACGCGCGTTTCTCGACAAGCGCGCGCCGTGCTGGCGGCCCTACAGCGAGCGCTGAGCGTGGAGTACCAGGATATCCGGGTCGAGCGTATCGGAGCCGTGCTGCTCATCCATCTCGATCGCCCCGCAAAGCTCAATGCCTACACGCCGGACATGGGCGATGAACTGGTGCATGCTTATCGCGCAGCGGCCGCCGATCAGAGCCTGCGCGCGGTGATCCTGACCGGCAGCGGCAGGGCGTTTTGCGCCGGCGCGGACCGCGCGTTCCTCGCTGGCGAAAAAGCGCGTTCGGGCAAGCGTCTCGGCGAGGAGGAATTCATCGGCGGGTTTGCCGCGGAGCTCGCCGCATTGCCGTTGCTGAGCATTGCCGCGATCAACGGCGTGGCGGCGGGCATCGGTGTCACGGCAACCTTGCCGATGGATCTGCGCATCGTCGCTGCCGATGCGCAACTGGTATTGAATTTCGCGGAACTCGGCATCATGCCCGGCCTTGGTTCGACCTATTTCCTGCCGCGCCTGGTCGGTGTGGCGCGGGCCAGCGAACTGTTGCTCTGCAGCCGCCGCATCGATGGCGAGACCGCGGCGGCAATGGGCCTGGCGAACCGCGCGGTGGCGGCCACGCAGGTGCTGCCCGCGGCGCTGGAGCTGGCGCATGCGCTGGGCGATTGCCGGCGCGAGGTGGTGACGGCGATCAAGCAGGGCCTGGCGCAGGGTAGCGCGGGCACGCTGACCGAGGCGCTGCGGCACGAACGCCAACTCGCGGCGCGACTGCGTGGGTCAACCTGAGGTTCCGATGCGATGACAGAGATCAGCCTGGATGACAAGTACACCGCCACCGGCGGGCGCGTCTACCTGAGTGGCGCGCAGGCGCTGGTGCGCTTGCCGTTGATGCAGCACCGGCGCGATCGTGCGGCGGGGCTGAACACCGCGGGATTCATCTCGGGTTATCGCGGCTCGCCGCTCGGCGTCTACGATCTCGCGTTGTGGCAGGCGCAGAAATTCCTCGACCAGAACCAGGTCCGCTTCGTGCCGGGCATCAACGAGGACCTGGCCGCAACCGCGGTGTGGGGCTCGCAGCAGGTCAGGGAACTCGGCGAATCGCCGTATGACGGCGTGTTCGCGCTGTGGTATGGCAAGGGCCCGGGTGTCGATCGCTCCGGCGATCCGCTGAAGCACGGCAATTACGCCGGCAGCGCGCGCCACGGCGGCGTGCTGGTGCTGTGTGGCGACGATCACGGTGCCCGTTCCTCGACCACCGCGCACCAGAGCGATCATGCGCTGATCCATTTCGGCATGCCGATTCTTTATCCGGCGACGATCCAGGAATACCTCGATTTCGGGCTGCACGGGTTTGCATTGTCGCGCTATGCCGGCTGCTGGGTGGGTTTCAAATGCGTAACCGACGTGGTGGAAGGCTCGGCATCGGTCAGCGTCGAGCCGGGGCGTGTGCGCTGCGTGGTTCCCGAGGACCATGTGCTGCCCGCCGCGGGTCTCAATATCAAGCTGGGACTCTTTCCGCTGGCCGCCGAAGCGCAGATGCTGGCGCGGCTCGAGGCGGCGCAGGCTTACGTGCGCGCCAATCGCCTCGATCGGGTCATCTGGCCGCAGCCGCGCGCGCGCCTCGGCATCGTCAGCACCGGCAAGACCTGGCTCGACGTGATGGATGCACTGGCGCAGCTCGGAATCGATGCCGTGCGTGCCGCCGAGCTCGGTGTGTCGGTCTACAAGGTGGCGCTGGTGTGGCCGCTCGAGCCGCAGGGCATCGCGGCCTTTGCCCGCGACTGCGAGCAACTGCTGGTGATCGAAGAAAAACGTGCGGTGATCGAGGAGCAGATCGCGACGCTGCTGTACAACCTCGATGGCGCGAGCCGTCCGCGGCTCAGTGGCAAGCGCGACACGGAGGGTGCGGCGCTGGTCCCGGCCGGGGGTGAACTGAACCCGATGCTGCTGGCACGAATCATCGGCGGACAGTTGCTGCAGCTGGTACCGGATGCGCGGCTCGCAGAATCTTTGGACGCATTGCAGGAGTCGGTGCAACAGACCGGTTTTGGCAGCGGGCAGGGCGCGCTGATGCGCTTGCCGAGTTTCTGCGCCGGGTGTCCGCACAATACCTCGACCCACGTACCGGAGGGTTCGATTGCGATGGGCGGTATCGGCTGTCACGGACTGGCGTCGTGGCTACCCGATCGCAGGACCATCGGCATGTATCACATGGGCGGCGAGGGGGCGGCGTGGATTGGGCAGGCGCCGTTCCTGCAGCGTGAGCATATATTCCAGAATCTCGGCGACGGCACATATTTTCATTCCGGGCTGCTCGCGATCCGCGCCAATGTTGCGGCCGGCAGCAACATCACCTACAAGATCCTGGTCAATGGTGCGATCTCGATGACCGGTGGGCAACCGATCGAGGGGCAGAGTTTCGACGGCGGTATCACCGCGCCGAATATCGCTCGCCAGGTCCATGCCGAAGGCGTGCAGCGCATTGCGCTGGTGACCGAGGATCTGTCGCGCCATCGGCAGCGCTCGAACTATCCCGCGATCACCACATTTCATCATCGCGACGAGCTCGATGCCGTGCAGCGCGATATCCGCACCCATCCCGGCGTGTCGGTGATCATCTACGAACAGGCCTGTGCCACCGAGCGCAAACGCCTGCGCAAGCGGGGCAAGTATCCCGATATCGCGAAGCGCTACCTGATCAGCGAAGAAATCTGCGAAGGGTGCGGCGATTGCGGGCTGCAGTCGAACTGTATTGCACTGGAACCGAGCGAGACCGCGTTCGGGCGCAAGCGCCAGATCAACCAGTCGGTCTGCAACAAGGATTTTTCCTGCGTGAAGGGCATGTGCCCGAGTTTCGTGACGGTTTATGGCGGCAGTCTGCGCGGCGCCGTTGGCGGCGCATCCGATGCATTCGACGAATCGATATTCGGCGATTTGCCGCAACCCCGGCAGCTGGCGCAGGCGAGCGCCTGCAATATCCTCGTCGCCGGTATCGGCGGCAGCGGGATCATCACGCTCGGTGCGCTGCTTGGCATCGCCGCGCACATGGAAAACAAGCCGGTGAGTGTGCTCGATATCACCGGCCTCGCGCAGCGCAACGGTGCCGTGACCAGCCATATCCGTTTCATTGCCGGCGAGGAACTGGAGCTCGCCACGCGCATACCCGAGGGCGCAGCGGACCTGGTATTGGCAGCTGATCTCGTGGTCGCGGCCGGAACCGATGTGATGGCGCGCATGTCGGGTACGCGCTCGGCGCTGGTGTACAACTTCCATATCGCACCCACCAATGCCTTTGCGCTCAATCCGGATCTCGATTTCGACAGCAGCGGCATGGAGAATTCGCTGCGTGCACGCACCCGCGACGGTGCACTGCTCGGTGTCAATGCCACGCGCATCGCCACCATCCTGCTCGGCAATGCGATTGGCGCCAACCTGTTCCTGCTCGGCGCGGCGTGGCAGCGGGGCCTGATTCCGCTGTCCTGCGCGAGCCTCGAACGGGCCATCGAACTGAACGCGACCGCGATCGAGATGAATCGCCGCGCGTTCCGGCTCGGGCGCCTCTCGATAGCACATCCCCAACGCCTCGATGCGCTGCTCGAGCAACAACAGCCGCTGCGCATCGTCGCGGCACCGCGGGATACGCTCGCGGAACTGATCGCACACCGGGTCGCGTGGCTGGTCGCGTACCAGGACGAGGCTTACGCGGCGCGTTTCGAGAAGCTGGTGCGCCGGGTGATGGCGGTGGAGCGCGATACCTGTGGCAGCGCCGGGCGACTCAGCGAAGCGGTGGCGCGCTACTACTCCAAGGTGCTGGCCTACAAGGACGAATACGAGGTCGGGAGGCTGCTCGGTGGCGAGGCGCTGAAACGCCAGCTCGAGACCCGGTTCGAGGGCGATTACCGCATCGCGTTCAACCTGGCGCCACCGTTGCTGGCCCGGCGCGACCCGCTTACCGGACGCTACCGCAAGAGGGAGTTCGGTGCCGGCCTGATGCCGCTGTTCGCGCTGCTGGCGAAACTCAAGTTCCTGCGCGGCACCGCGTTCGATATCTTCGGCTATTCCGCGCACCGGCGGCGCGAGCGCGCGCTGGTGGCCGAGTACGAACAACTGGTGCAAACGCTGCTCGGCGGGTTGCACCGCGGCAACCAGGACATCGCGGTGAAGCTGGCGTCGCTGCCCGAGCGGGTGCGCGGCTTCGACGTGGTGAAGGAAGCGAGCATGGACGAGGCGCGGCAATTGCAGCAGACACTGCTGGCGGAGTTCGCTGCCGCCGCGGTTCCGGTCACGGTCGCGGCATGACATCGCTTGCCGATGAGTTCGACAGTACAGTCTGACAACCGCATTGCCGAGGGCTTATGGATCGTTCACTGACAGACACGGAAAAGAACCATTACGTGGCGTGGCTGCACTCGCCCAGCGTCTCTTCCCGGACCCCTGACGAAGGGATCATCGCTTTCAAGCTGGGTTGCTTGCTGCATGTGCCGCCGTCGCGCGTGCTCAAGGCATTGCGCGGGGTGCCGGGAGTCGATCCGCAGCTGTGCCGCACCGTCGAGGAATTTGTCGCGGACGATCCGACGTTGCATTTCGTCGGTGAGGCTCCCGATCGGCTGATCAGCCTGCAAGGCGCTCCGCGAGTTGCTCGATAGCCCCGATTATATCCGGCATGCAACGGGTTGGTGCCGTTCTCCGGCGTGTACTAAACGTCGAACGTCACCATCACCTTGGCCGAATGCGTGGTGTCGCGTGCCATCGCCAGGGCCGCCATGAACTGCGGGAACGGGAAGCGATGGCTGATGATCGGATCGACATCGAGGGCGGTATCCGAGAGCATCCCGATCACCTCGGGAAATTCCCGCGGATAGCCGATCGATCCCTTGATCGCGAGTTCCTTCATCAGCAGCAACTGCAGATCGAGCGGCGCGGGCTTCTTGTGCAGTCCGACCACGACCACGCGCGCCCCGACAGGAGCAATGCGCACGATTTCCTCGAATACCGGAGTGACACCCGCCGCGTCGATGAACAGCGTGCTGCCCACGGTCGGCATGCCGTACAGATCGGCGTGTCCGTGGGCGCCGGAAAGTCGCTCGAAGGTGTTGTCGCGGACACCGTTTATGCACGTGTTGGCACCGAGTTCGGCGGCTCGGCGCAACCGTTCATCGGACAGGTCCACCACCGCGATATCGCGCACACCCTTGTGGCGCAGCGCCACGATTGCGCCGAGCCCGATGCAGCCGGCGCCGAAGATCACCACCTTGTCGGCAGGTGTGGGCAGACCGGTGTTGACCGCGTGCATCGCGACTGACAGCGGCTCGACCAGGGCCGCGCGTTCGAACGACATGGTTTGGGGGATCGCGTGCACATTCACGCCCAGCCGGGCGTTGCGTACCACCAGGCGCGGGGTGAAGGCTCCTTCCGGGCCGCCATTGCCGATATTGTCGGCGCTCATCGGATCGACCACGATGCGCATGCCGGCGTGGATTCCCTCCACCCGCTCGCCAAGCTCCACCACGGTGCCGGAGAATTCATGGCCAAGCGCCATCGGGCCCGCGGTCGCTACTGGCATGCCGCCCATTTCCACGTAGCCGACGTCGCTGCCGCAGATGCCGCAAGCCGCGGTGCGCACCACGATATCGTCGGCACCTGCCCGAGCCTCGCGCGCGGCGTCGAGACGCACATCGTCGGGGCCATGGATGTTTACCTGCAACATGGAATTCTCCTTTGAAAACGATGACACTCAGGCGTCCGCACGCACCTCGGGGAAGGCCTTGAAATAGAAATCGAAACGCGCGCGCAGCCTGGCCGGATCGACGCCGAAATCGCCTTTCAGATCGTAGACTACCCGACCGTCCTTGCCGCGCGGGTGCTGCTCGAGATAATTCAGCAGCCCGGCGCGGATATCTTCGGGCATGCCACTGCCGGCGAGCGCGTGGATGCGCTCTACCGTCTCCAGTTCATCGGCCATGAAGCAGTGGAACGGGACATCGAGGCTTTGAGTGGCGGGCCACACGGGGCGATCACGCACACAGGCGCGCAGCATATGCTCCACCCGATCGCTCCAGTAGCGGATCAAGGCTTCTGTATCGACGTGTTCGCGGCGCATGCGCTCTCCATAGGCGACCATGGTGACCGATGACTGGATCACCGCGACCGGATCGCGGTGCGTGATCACCACCGTGGCATCGGGAAAAACCGAGCGCAGCACCGGCAACTGCTCGAGATGCTGCGGGCACTTGAGTACCCAGCGATCCGGGCCGTGCAAATGCTGCAGCGTTTTCAGCACGTTGCGCATATAGCGGTAATGCGGGGTCTGGTCGCTCGCGTAGTAATGATCGCGCCAGCGCGGGGAGGGACTCAGCCATTCGAAGTTGTAGGACGCGAAATCGGGCCCCATCAATTCGAGTTCCTCGTGGATATGATCGGGGTGCATCGGATGCATCGCGGCGAGGCGCGGCAATATCGCCTGCATGCCCTCCCACGCCTCCATGCAGCGCCGGTAGCGGGGGTCGGTACCGTCGGCGAGCGGTGCTTCACCGGGCAGCGGCAGCGGCTCGTAGGATTCCCACAACGGCAGCGAGCGAAAACGCCGGTCGGTGGCCAGCAGATTGACCAGGTGGGTGGTGCCCGAGCGGGGCAGACCCGCGACGATGATCGGCTGGCGGATCTCGGTGTCGAGGATTTCCGGATGACGGTTCCACAGGTCCTGCAACAGGAGGCGGTTGCTGGCATAGCGCACCAGGTAGTTGCTGAGAGTCAGGCGCTGCAGCGGAATCATTCCGGTATCGGCGCCCCATTCGTCGACGAGCAGGCGGAGGCGGGTGCGGAAATCCTCCGGACCGAAGTCCGCGAGTCCGGTTCGCGCGCGCGCTGCGTCCAGCACCGCCTGCTCGCTCAGTTCGACCACGAGGTTGCGGGTGGCAGCGATCGCCGCGCTCTGGGGCGCGCTCAGGCGCGGATTGCACAAATCGTCCAGGCGTATGATTTCGCTCATTGCCATGATTACCCTGGCGAAGTGGATCGAAGGGTCGTTATCGATGGCATGCGAACCCCGGGATGAAAAATCTGGCCAGCGCGCAATATAGCCGATCGCCACACGGTTCTGGCAAGGATGCCGCGGGTGATCGATTGCGTTAACGTTTGTTCATATGCGCGGACGGCAGGCTCCGCGAATAGCGAGCAATTTCCACGTCCTGACCGCGGTACCGGCCAACGGCCGAGTTGCTGTCGGGGATGGGTGTCAGCGTTGTGGCAGTGGCAATTGCCGGCACCCCGGTCCCGAGCGGAGGCGGCGAGGAGGACCGGAAACCCGGGGCGCTGCACTGCCTGGCGTTTGCCGCCGTGTTCCTGGCCCTGCTGCTGCGTCTCCTGGTGCCGCGGAACGCGCGATCGAGGGTGGATCGGGCAGGTAGGTATAGCCGTGGCGCAGCTCCGGGCCTTCATTTATGCCGCTGGAATGGATGGCGGCAGCGCCTCATGTGGCGTATGCTGTGCACATGAATGAATCAAAATCCCTGCCAAGAAAGGCGTCTTTCTGGAAGACCGAGCCGTTCAAACTGATCGAACTTCGTGAAGTCGCAGCACCTGATGGCATCGAAAATGAAGACGGTACCTGGTATCGCTACCTGATCAGCCAGGGCGACAAGCCCATCCAGGGACATCGCCAAGGCACGCTCGCCAGCGTCAAGGAAGCGGTTGACGAGTTCGTGCTGCGGCTGAACGAGCGCCGCCTTGGGACCACCGGGCGCGTGCATTTCACGACCGGCGCGCGCAAGAGCACGCGTCAGCCCGCCGCAGAGGCTGCCTCCAAGAGCGACTGATCCCGGACGGATCGGCCCGGATCTCCTTTACTACCTGCAGACCGCAGGTGCGCGGCGCGTTGCTCATGCCTGTCAGCGCGTGGCTGGATTCCTCAGTGCTCGACGTGGGACTGCAGTATACCCGGGTGGCGTGGGTATACTGGCAACCGGATTCGCGGGAGTGCCGATGAAAATACACTTGGGCGGATGTCATTGCGGCGCGGTGCGCTTCGAGGTCGAGGCGTCTGCGCGGGTGACGGTGACCGAGTGCAACTGTTCGATCTGCCGGATGACCGGCTTTCAGCACCTGATCGTGCCGGCGGCGCGCTTTCGCCTGCTGTCGGATCCCGCGCTGCTGGAAAGTTACAGCTTTGGTACCGGTGTGGCCAGACACCTGTTCTGCAAACACTGCGGCATCAAATCGTTTTACGTGCCGCGTTCGAATCCCGACGGATTCAGCGTCAACCTGCGTTGCCTCGACGAGGGCAGCGTGGAGTCGGTCAGGATCGTGCCCTTCGACGGGTGTCACTGGGAGCAGCATGCGCAGGAACTCGCGCACCTGAGCAAGGACGGATGAGCGCGATCACGCTGCGACCCTGCACCGCGAACGATGTGGATATCGCGGTGCCGCTGATCCACGACTCCGGTCCGATCGCGTTTCGCTACGTTTTCTCGCAGGACCACGAAGCGCAGTCTCTCGAATTCCTCCGCTCGGCGTTCGTGAAGGGCTCCGGGCAGTTCGGTTGCGCCAATCACCTCGCGGTGGAGCGTGATGGCGCCATGGTTGCCGTGGCGGCGTCGTGGGATGCGCGCGCCAACCTGCGCCACACCCTGATCGCCGCACGCCAGATCCTCGGCTTTTACGGCCTCGCTGGCGTGGGGGTGATCGGACGCGGCATCCGCATGGAGCGTGTGGTCAAACCTGCCGTGGCGGGAGTGGCTTATCTCGGGCACCTGACGGTCGCGCCTGAATGCCGCGGCCAGGGCATCGGGCGCGAAATGCTCGGGCAATTGCTGCAGCGCGCGCGCGCTGCCGGTCATGTGCGCGCGGCACTCGATGTGGCGGTGAGCAATCCGCGCGCCCGCGCGCTCTACCAGGGGCTCGGGTTTCGGGTGCTCGACACACGCCGGTCCCGCCTGGTCGGGCGCTGGGGCAGCGTGGTGGATCACGAGTACATGGAATGCGATCTTGCGCGGTCCAGCCTGGATGCGCGTGGAGCGTCGCCGTGATCGAACCGGAACCGCTGCCGCTACTCGCGGCAGCGGCCGGGTCCCTGACAACAACAATGTACCTGCGGAAAAGGAGAACACTGCGTGGAAGATTTTGATGTTTGCGTGATCGGCGCGGGTTATGGCGGAGCAACGGTTGCCGCCTTGCTGGCACATGCGGGCTGGCGCGTCGCGCTGGTCGAGAAAACGGCGCGGGCGGGCGGCAAGACCCAGACCACCGAGCGCAAGGGATATCACTTCGAGATGTTCGGGGCGGTGGGCATTCCGGCGCACAATTCGCGCTTCCACGAATTGGTGGAACTGCTCGGGCTGGGCGACAGGGTGCACTTCGTGGTGCCCGAGGGCAATGCCGCCTCGGTGCGCTACAAGGCGACCGATGGCGAGTGGCGCACGATGTACGCACCGCTGATCGCCAGTGGCAGCGCCGGGGAAATGGAGAGCCTGAAGCGCGTGTACGGGGTGAATGATGTCGAGTTGGGAGCGCTGGCGGCGTTTTACGTTGCGCTGTTCGCGGTGGATGATGCGGCGCTCGCCGAACTCGAGAACACCGGGATGCTTGGCTGGATGGCGCAGTTCGATCTTGCCGCGCCGCTGCTGAGCCAGATCTGCATGAACCTGAATACCCTGTTCGTGGTGCCGGTGAACCGGCTCGCGGCCTCGGAGGCGATCCCGGTGCTGCGCGCCCAGGCGCTGGGTGGCGCGGGGCGCTACCACATGGGCGGTTACGGCCGCGTGGCCGAGGCCTGCGCGGATTATGTGACGGCGCATGGCGGTGCCTACTTCACCAAGCGGCGGGTGCGGCGAATCGTGATCGAGAACGGTCGCACCAGCGGCGTCGAAACCGATGACGGTGTGATCCGGGCGCGCGTGGTGGTCTCCAATGCGGGCATCCAGCCGACGGTCCTCGATCTCGCGGGTGCGGCCAGCTTCCCGCCGGAGTACGTGCAGCGAGTCGAGCGGCTCGAGCCGAGCTGGGCGATTGCCGGATATCGCTACGTGCTGGATGCGCGGGTGTTCGATGCGGCACTGATCCCGGTGTTTTCCGACCAGAGCTGGCTCGATGACGAGCGCTTCGCGCGGATGGAACGTGGTGAGTGGCCCGATGTTCCGTTGATCGCGATCGACGTGGCATCCGAGTTCGACGCCTCGCTGGTCCCGGTGCCGGGGCACCAGGTGGCGAACTGCCAGGTGTTCTGCTCTGCCGATCCCCGGTCCACGATGTGGGAGGAAGCGATCCGGCGGGCCGATGACATCCTGAACGAGCTATGGCCCGAACTGAAGAACCACATTCTGCGCAAGGAGCCCTACGGGCCAAAGCAGGTGTCGGGAATGAGCCGTGATTCAGCCGTACCCGGGGCCGGCGGCGAGGCGGTGGGCATCGCCCAGGTGGTGGGGCAGGTGGGACGCGACAAGCCTGCGGCGCGTACGCCGTTGCCGGGCCTGTACCTGGTCGGGTGCGATGCCGGAGGCAGCGGCTCCGGAACCCACCAGGCGGTGGATTCCGGATTCCGTGTTGCGCAGATGATCGACGCGGATCTGCGGGCCTGAGCGCTTCGCTCAGGATTGCTGCTCGCGCTGGCGGTGGATCTCGGCCGAGGTGAACGCGCTCATGTTGAATATGCCGCGGGGCGATACCGAGGGAATCACCACGTGCGCGGGCTTGCTGAAGCCGGTGAAGAACGGTCCGATCAGCAAGGCATCGGTGAGCGAGCGGATGATTCCGAGCGCGATATTCGCCGCGTCGAGGTTCGGCATCACCAGCAGATTGGCGCTGCCACTGAGATTGGCGTCCGGAAAGATGGTCTTGCGCAGCTGCTCGTTCATTGCGGTGTAGGCATGCATCTCGCCATCGATCTCCACCTCGGGGTGCGCCTCGCGCAGGACCCGCGCGGCAGAGCGCATTTTCAGCGCACTCGGGTACTGCGAGGTGCCGAAATTCGAGTGTGCCAGCAGCGCGACTTTCGGCGTAACCCCGAAATGGCGTACCAGGTCGATACTGGCGAGCGTGGTCTGGATGATCTGCTCCTCGCTCGGGTCGGGTGTCAGGAAGGCATCAGTCAGAAACAACGGTCCGCTCGGCAACAGCAGCGCGCACAACGATGACACGTGCTGTGCGGGATCGCCCGGTCCGAACGCACCGCGCACCGTGCGCAGATGATCCGCGAACACCCCGACCTTGCCGCAGATCATGCCGTCGGCCTCGCCCAGTTCGACCAGCACCGTCGCCAGCGCGGAGGCATTCGATCGCATCGCCATCCTGGCCGCGGCAACCGACACGCCCTGGCGCCCGACCATGCCGTGATAACACTCCCAGTAGCGCGGGTTGGTGTCGGCTTCCTGCGGATCGACGACGAGCACGTCGCGGCCGATCTCGAGATGCATCGACAGCTTGTCCATACGTGCGCGGATCTCGGTCGTACGCCCGATGAGAATCGGCTGGGCAACGCCTTCGTCCACGACCGATTTGACCGCCAGCAACACGTCCTCGTTTTCGCCTTCGGCGTAGACGATGCGTGCCTGGTGCTTGCGCGCGATGTCGATGAAAGGCTGCATGAACAGCCCGGAACGATTCACGAATTCGTGGAGCTTGCGGCGGTAGGCTTCCAGATCCTCGATCGGGCGGGTTGCGACACCGCTCTCCATCGCCGCTTTAACCACCGCAAGTGGTACGTCCTCGATCAGGCGCGGGTCGAAGGGCTTCGGAATCAGGTACTCGGGGCCGAATTTCAGCGTTTCGCCGGCGTAGGCCAGCATGACTTCGTTCGGTACCTCCTTCTCGGCGAGTCCGGCGATCGCCTTGACGCAAGCGGCCTTCATCGCATCGTTGATGGTGCTCGCGCCGCAATCGAGCGCGCCGCGGAACATGAACGGAAAACACAGCACGTTGTTTACCTGGTTCGGATAATCCGATCGTCCCGTGGCCAGTATTGCGTCGGGACGCGCCGCCAGGGCTTCCTCGGGCATGATCTCCGGGGTGGGATTGGCCATCGCGAGGATCAGCGGATGGGGCGCCATCTTCCTGACGGATTCGGCTTTCAGCACGCCCGGGCCCGACAGGCCCATGAAGATATCCGCGCCATCCATCGCCTCGTCGAGCGTGCGCAGGGGGGTTTCGCGCGCGTACTTCTGCTTCCACGGGTTCATGCCCTCGGTGCGCCCGAGATAGACGACGCCGGAGCGATCCACCAGAGTGACGTGTTCCGGCTTGAGCCCCATCGTGACCAGCAGGTCGACGCAGGCGATACTGGCGGCGCCGCTGCCCGAAACCACCATCTTCACGTCGCCGATCTGCTTGTCGACGATGCGCAGTCCGTTGTAGACCGCCGCCCCGGCGACAATCGCGGTGCCATGCTGGTCATCGTGGAATACCGGGATCTTCATCCGCTCGCGCAGTTTCTGCTCGACCAGGAAGCACTCCGGCGCCTTGATGTCCTCCAGGTTGATCCCGCCGAAGGTGGGTTCCAGCGCGGCGATGATATCGACCAGCTTGTCTACGTTCTTTTCGTCGATCTCGATGTCGAATACATCGATGTCGGCGAATTTCTTGAACAGCACGGCCTTGCCTTCCATGACCGGCTTGGCGGCGAGCGGCCCGATATCACCGAGCCCGAGCACCGCGGTGCCATTCGTCACCACCGCCACCAGGTTGCCGCGGATAGTGACGTTGGCGGCTTCGTTGGGATCCTTCTCGATCAGCTCGCAGGCATAGGCCACGCCCGGCGAGTACGCGCGCGCCAGGTCGCGCTTGTTCGCCAGCGGCTTGGTCGGAACGATGGCCAGTTTCCCCGGTGCGGGGTCGGTGTGGTAGCGGATCGAACTCTCGCGGAACGAGTCTTCCATGGGTCGGGGCTCCAGCAGGCGTGGTGCGGGTGCCTGCGGCACCCGGGTTTCAGAGAGGGGCGGGATTATAAGGAGTGCGGGCGCCCGCTGGCTACGCGGATCTACTTTTTGACCCAACTGCCGTCGGCGCCCTGGATATATTGTCCGGGCGGGGTTTTCTGAATGGCTTTCTGCGCTGCCAGCGCCTCGACCGCGCGCAGCTCGAGCTGGTTCTTGTTCGCGATTTCCTGGTAGCTGCTCCGCCGTTCCTGGTTGACTCGGGCGAGCAACTTGCCGATATCGCCCGGTGCCTGTTCCGTCACCAGACCGAGATAACCGTCACGCTGCTCGCCGATCCATCCCGCGCTCTTGGCTTCCTGCACATCGAGCGCCTGCACGCCGATCGCCCACAGCAGTGCCGTCAGTGCCACGAACATTTTGACTGTGTTACGCATGGTAGTCTCCATTGGATGTCCGTTCAGGGCGTGGTGGAATCCTCCCCGCCGCTAGAACAGACCGTTGTCCTCGTCGAACAGGGTGTCGAGTTCGCGATCGACCTTGACGCGGATCTCGTGCTCGATCTTCACGTTGAGGTTGATGGTTATGGGCTCGTCGGGTGCCTCGACCTTGACCGTGGGGGTGCAGGCGAGCAGAACCACGCTGGTGGTGAGGAGGGCGATCAGGGTCTGCTGGTTCACTGGGTTCTCCCGGGTATCGGTTTGCGCACGGCGCCAGCCGGCAGATTCAGCGTTTGGGATCCGCGACGCGCTTGTCCAGCCACTCGGTTACCCGGTTGCCGGCGCGCAGGCCTTGCAACAGGGTGCGCAAGTTGGTCTCGACTGTCAAATTCAGATGCACCGGTCGCGTGGCGTCGAGTTCGGGATTGCGTCCGCGCAACGCGGTCTGCAGGGAGAGCTTGCCATCGGCTGCGTAGTCGAGCGTTGCCTCGATTGCATCGAACTGCAGGTTCGAGAGCGCCTTGCGCGCCGTGACCAGTTCGGCCGGTTCCGCGGCACTGCCCGCAGCCGGGCGGTAACGGATCACGCCACCGTGCTCGCTCGCGACCCGGCCGGCCTCGACGGTCAGCTTGCCAGCGCTCAACTTGAGCGGGAGGCTGCCACCCACGGAGCCACTGAAGCTCAGATCCGGATTGTCGAGCAGGCGGGCGATGCGCTCCATGTCGATGGCCTTCAGGGTCAGCGTTGCGGCCAGTGGATCGGCATCCAGCGGCCCGGTATCGGACAGCTCGAAGCTGCCGCCGAGCACTTCGCCGCCGACCTGGTTCAGCCGCCAGCCGTCCGGCGCGTGCTCGAGTCGGCCGTGCAGGCGGTTGAGCGTGATACCGGCGTTGACGCTGTCGATGCGCGCCTCGAGCGGGGCGAATGCCGCCATTGCTCCATCACGGTAATCCACGCTGAACGGCGTGATATCGAGGCCTGCAATACCGATGCCCGATACCATCGCGAACATGCGCGTGGCCTCGCCATCGGCGCGCATTCGCAGGTGCCCGGGGGCCTGGTCGAGACGCAGCGTGGCGCGCACCCTGGCAGCCTGCAGGTCGCCGCCAAACAGTGTCTGCCGTGGGCCGAGCAGCGTGCCCAGCAAGCCCTCACCCCATTTCCATGGGTCCGTATCGAGCGTGGCGCGGGCACGGGTGGTGGATTTCGTGTTGTCATGGGTGACGCTGAAATCCAGCAGCCGGCCGATTGCCTTCGTGTCGAGCTGGCCGCGTGCGGTGAGCGCCGCGCTGTTCCCGCTTGCGTTCAGCAGCAGGGCGAGAGGCGCAACCTCGTGCTTGCGGTAATTGGCATGCAGCACCGCGTTCAGTGCGCCTTCCCAGCGACCGTTCTGCCAGGATGCGTTGTCGATTGCACCCTCGGCGTCGATCGTGGTGGCGAGCGTGCTGTTGGCGAGCTGCGCGCTGAAGCGCAGCGGTGGGGCGAGCAACGGGGTATCACCGCCGGCCCAGACGGCGGCCGCCGCGATATCCGCGTGCAGGGTGTCCAGGTGCCACTCCTGCCAGGCCGCGTCTTCGATGTGCAGCGCTCCGCTGTCGAAGCGCAGTGTTTGCGGGTTGAAATCGGCATCGAGATGCAGCGTCAGCGGGGCCCCCAGTATCAGTCCGGTGTTACCGGAGCTCGCGGTGCAGCTGTCAACGGTAGCACTCGAGACTCCCGTGGAAAGAACCTCGAGCCTGGCCTCGCAATGCCAGCTTGCCGCGCCGTCCGCGGTTGCGAGCTTGCCACTCGCCTGCAGCGTGGCCTGCGCCAGTGCGGTTCGGGCAGCGAACAGATCGCTGCTGCCGGCAGCGCGGATCTCGAGCTCGCGCAGCTGTTGATCGCGCAGGGTGATTTCCGCCGCCTGCAGCGTGAAGCGCCAGTCGGCGCCGCTGTCATTGGCGAGAATCGTCAGCGTTCCGGATGCCGCAAGCGGGGCGCCGCTTTGCCATGTCAATTGCCACGCCGGTTGCTGCGCGGAACCGGTGTCCGCCTCCCATTGCAGCGACACCGCCGGTGAGCCAGGCGCGCGCAACAGCGCGTTGCCGCTGGCGGCGCCGTGCTCGAAGTCGATGCTCCCTTCGATCAGCGGCGCGCCGTCGGCGTCAGCAATGGAGAAATGGCTGGCCTGCGCGTGCATGCCCGCGATGCGCGGCCACCACTCGCTGTTCCAGAAGCGTGGCAGCGGCGTGAGGCTGGCGTTCGCGGGGTCCGTGGCCGCGAGGCGCAATTCGAGTTGCCCGGTTTCGATCGATTGTGGCGCCAGCGTCAGCGGCCACCAGTGCTCGATGCTCCAGCGCCAGCGTGTGGCACCCAGTTTCAGCGCGTGGCCATCCTGTTCTGCGGACAGCAAAGCGAGTTCACCGCCGAATGCCGAAACCCGCAACCCGCGTACCTCGTGCACCACCATGCCCGCGGGCAACTGCCGGTTCAGCATGCCCAGCAGCGTTTCCGGGTGACGGTTGAGCCACATCGCGGTTGCCGCCATCAGCAGCGCGAGGCACAACAGCAACAATGACAGTATGGTTCGGATGCGATGTTTGAGCATGGGGGCGATTGTGCCGCTTTTGGACGGTTTATACGATGCCGGCGCACGCTAACCGCACCCGCTTGCCTCGCTGCGTCGAATCGTTGCTGCGCCGCTATCGTGCGCACCAGGGGCGCGCCCTCGAGGCGCGAACACCGCGGGAACTTTGTGCGCTTTCGCGAGCCCAATGGTTCGTTATACCCGTGACTGGAAATCGACGGGCGTGGCGGTCGACTGGGCGCCACGCGGCGCAGCTCGCAGTGGGCGAGGGTATTGCGTAGCTCGATACTTTTTGACGCCGCCGTGGAAAAAGGTAATTGAACATGGACTACCAGGCACGAACGCTGGCCAGCGGTTTTGCATTTCCGGAGGGGCCGCGCTGGCGCGAGGGGTATTTGTGGTTTGCGGATCAGCACGATGGACTGGTGCGCTGTCTGTCGCCTGTTGGCGCCGTGATCGAGGTGTTCCGCCTGCCGGGAAATCCCTCGGGCATCGGCTGGTTGCCCGATGGTGACATGCTGGTGGTGTCCATGCATGAGCGGCGTCTCTATCGCCGCACTTCCGGAGCGCTCGTGGTGCATGCCGAACTGGGCGTGGTGCACGCGCACCACAGCAACGATATGGTGGTCGATGGGCAGGGGCGCGCCTATGTGGGCAATATCGGTTTCGATTTTCATGGCGGAGAAGAAGTACGCAGTACGGCGATGGCGCTGGTTCTGCCCGATGGCACGGTGGAGCTCGCGGCAGATGGGCTGGCGTGCCCCAATGGCACCGTGATCACGCCCGACGGCCGCACCCTGATCGTCGCGGAGTCCCTGGCCAGTCGTCTCACCGCGTTCACCATCGACGAGGCGGGGCGTCTTGCGGACCGACGGGTGTTTGCCGAGCTGGCCGAAGCGGGTGTGCCGGACGGCATCTGTCTCGATGCCGAGGGTGGTGTGTGGGCCGCGCTGCCCTATGCCCGGGCAGCGGTGCGGGTATGCCAGGGCGGAGCGATCACGGACCGGGTGCCGGTCGAGGGTGCGCTGCCCTACGCCTGTATGCTGGGCGGCGATGATCGGCGCGATCTCTACCTCTGCGTTGCGCCCGATCACGATCCCGCAAAAACGCTGGAGTTGCGTGGCGGGCGCATCGATGTGGCCCGCGTCGCGGTGCCGGGCGCCGGTTGGCCGTGAGCGCCCGCGAGTGATCGGATGCGATGCGGATTGCGTATCCGGCATGTATGCGCCGTCGCGCAAGGAGCGAACATGAATCGACGCAAGGTATTGAGCGGGTCGCTGAAGTTGCTGGCGGCGAGTCTGCTGCCGTCAATCCCGAGAACCGTGCTGGCCTTCGACAAGCTCGCCAAGTCGAACGCGGAATGGCGTGCCCTGCTGCCCGCGCCAGCCTACCGTGTGTTGTTCGAGGAGGCGACCGAGCCGGCGCGAAGCAGCCCGCTCGATGAGGAGAAGCGCGCCGGAACCTTTGTCTGCGCGGCCTGTTACCTGCCGTTGTTCGACAGCGAGAAGAAGTACGAGAGCGGCACCGGTTGGCCCAGTTTTTTCGATGTGCGCGCAGACGCGATCGGCACCCGGACCGATTACCGGCTGATCTTGCCGCGAACCGAGTACCATTGCGCGCGTTGCGGCGGGCACCAGGGACATGTGTTCAAGGACGGCCCGCCACCGACCGGGCTGCGTTATTGCAACAACGGGCTTGCGCTGCGCTTCGTGCCCGCCGCCGACGCCCTGCCGGAGTTACGCACATGAGCCTGTTGCGGATACTCGTCCTCGGGCTCGCCGCAGCTTTTGCGGTGGTCCCGGCGATTGCCGAGGAGAAACTGGTGGAGGCGCCTGCCACGGCGGTGTTCGCCGGTGGCTGCTTCTGGTGCATGGAGGCCGACTTCGAGAAATTGCCGGGTGTGATTGCCGTTGAGTCGGGCTACAGCGGCGGGCATACCGCGAACCCGGACTACAAGACGGTGGGCAGCGGCGATACCGGCCATGCCGAGAGCGTGCGCGTGCATTACGATCCGGGTGTCGTGAGCTACGCTCGACTGCTCGATTATTTCTGGCGTCATATCGATCCGACCGTTGCGGATCGCCAGTTCTGCGATATCGGCAGCCAGTATCGCGCCGTAATTTTCTACGCCGATGAAGCGCAACACCAGGCGGCCGAGAGCAGCAAGGCTGCGCTGCTCGCTTCGGGCCGCTTCAAGCAAATCCGCACCGAAATCGTGCCCGCCGCGGAGTTCTTCGTGGCCGAGGACTATCACCAGGACTACTACAAGAAAAATCCATTGCGCTAGGCCTATTACCGGCGTAGCTGCGGGCGCGATGCGCGCGTCGCCGAGCTGTGGGGAAGCGCGTACTGACGCGCGGTGCGCCGCGGGTGCCTACAGGCAGATCCGGGTGACCCGTTTGCTGACGCCGGTGAGCAGCTGATAGGCGATGGTTCCGGCATGAGCGGCGATGGTCTCGACCGGCAAACCCTCTCCCCACAACACGGCAGCATCACCGATACGCACATCGGGCAACTCGCCGACATCGACCGTGATCATGTCCATCGAGGGTCGGCCAGCCAGCCGTGCCATGCGGCCATTGATCAATACCGGCGTCCCGTCGGGCACCTGGGTCGGATAACCGTCAGCATACCCTGCACTGATCGTCGCGATACGGGTGTCATGCGGTGCGACCCAACGCCCGTTGTAGCCCACCGCCGCACCTGCGGGCACATCGCGCAAGGCGATCACCCGCGCGGTCAGCGTCATCACCGGACGCAATTCGCGGTAGCCGGCAATCGGGGTGACACCGTAGAGCATCAGGCCCGGGCGCACCCAGTCACGATGACTTGCGGGCCAGCCGATGATGCCGCCCGAGTTGGCAATGCTGGCCGGCAGGCACGCCGTTGCATTGGCGCTGTCGAAGCGCTCGATCTGGGCCACGGTCAGCGGGTGAGCAGCTTCCTCGGAGCGTGCGAAATGCGTCATCGCCACCAGCCGGGTTGTCGCCTGGGCGTCGAGCAGCCGCTGGCGCACCGCGGCGAGTTGCGCGGGCGCAAAGCCGAGCCGGTTCATGCCGGTGTCGATCTTGATCCATGCGCCGAAATCCGCCGCCGGGGGTTCGTGTCCGAACAACGCCAGTTGCTCGGGCTGGTGCAGTACTGGCGTCAGTGCATGGGTGCGGCAGAGCTGCCACTCGGCGCGGTCCAGGAAGCCCTCGAGGATCACGATCGGACGCGTGGTTTGCTCGCGCAGTTCCATGGCTTCGTCGATATGCGCCACCGCAAACGCGTCGGCTGCATCGAGTGCCGGCAGCAGGCCGCGCAGGTCGTGGCCGTAGGCATCGGCCTTGACCACGGCCAGCAACTGGCTGCGCGGTGCCAGGCGACGTACACACTCGAGGTTATGCCGCAGGTTGTCGAGATGGATGTGGGCTTCGATCTTTAGCGCCATGAATCGTTGATGCTGCGTGCTGTCGGGACGCGCATCATACCCCGCCGGGCTGGGGCAGGTACTCAACTCGCTGAGCAGTGGCGTGCCGATTGCGGAACGGGTCAGTCACGATATCGTGAAAGGGGTATGGGGGCGCATCATCGAACCACTGCACGAGATCATCCAGATCAAGTGCCTCGTGGCTGGACAATGATACTGTAAATACATACAGTTATTCCCGGGGCGAAGTTAATGCCCGGGAGGAATCAGGTGAACGTTGCAGCGGGACCACAAAAGGGTCGTGGCGCCATCGGCAATCCCCGGGGGCGCTTCGACGCCATTACGCGCGAGCGCGTCGATGACGGATGGGAGCAGGATGGAGCCGCGCCGGCGCGTGCGCTCCAGGAACTGCTCCCGGAGCAGGCGCGCACCATCATCGCGCGCAACAGCTCGCCCGACGTTCCGTTCAGCCAGTCGATAAACCCCTATCGCGGTTGTGAGCACGGCTGTATCTACTGCTACGCGCGTCCGACCCACGCGTATATCGACCTGTCGCCGGGGCTCGATTTCGAACGCCGTATCCGGTTCAAGCAGAACGCACCCGAATTGCTCGAACGTGAACTCGCGCATCCGCGTTATCGCTGCGAGCCGATCATGCTCGGCGCCAACACCGATCCCTACCAACCGGCGGAGGCCGGACTCGGCATTACCCGGCGTTTGCTGGAAGTGTGCCTGAAGCATTCGCAGCCAGTTTGCGTGATCACCAAGTCGGCGCTGGTGCTGCGCGATGCGGACCTGCTCGAGGAACTGGCACGCCGCAGGCTTTGCCATGCCCATATCAGCGTCACCACGCTCGATGACGCATTGAAAAGAAAACTCGAACCGCGCACGGCTTCGGGCAGGGCACGCCTGCGCGTCGTGGCGGATCTCGCCGCGCGCGGTATCGCGGTAGGTGTGCTGGTGGCGCCGGTCATTCCGCTGATCAATGACGCCGGGATCGAGGCCATTCTCGAGTACGCTGCACAAGCCGGTGCGCGTCGTGCCGCCTGGATCCTGCTGCGGCTGCCACACGAAGTCGGACCGCTGTTTCGCGAGTGGCTCGCCACGCACTATCCAGAGCGCGCGGAGCATGTGATGAGCCTGATCCGCCAGAGCCGCGAGGGGCGCGAGAACGACTCGCGTTTTGGCTCGCGAATGCGCGGTTCGGGCCCCTACGCCGACTTGATCGGACAGCGCTTCAAGCTGGCCGCGCGGCGTTTTGGCTTGAATGATGCAAACTGGCCGGCACTCGATACCGGCCAGTTTGCCGCGGTCCACAACCCGCCGCCCCAGCTTCTGCTGTTCTGATCCGATGAGGTATGCTGCGCGCTCGAGATACTGACGGGGCCGCGGCGGATCCCGCAGCCATTGACGATTCGCACGCTGCGTTTGTATATCGGCTTTCGCAATCCGGTGCGCCTGCACTCGGCGCTGAGTTAGCGGTGACCAATGGAGTTTGAGCGGACGTGCAGCTAACCAGAGAGTGTCGACTTTTTCGCAGGAATTCCCCCGCCATACCGCTTCGCGGGCCCGTCGTCGGTTGAACTCAAACGCTATGCGTCAACACCGCGGACTGGAAGCTTGTTCATGAGTCCAACAGTTTTTCGCAAAGGCGGATTCCGGTTCTACTTCTTCTCGCGCGAAGAGCCCCGCATACACGTCCACGTGCACTGCGCAGACGGAGAGGCAAAGTTCCGGCTTGAGCCTCAAGTCGGACTGGCGCAGAATCCTGGCTTAAACGACCGCCAGCTTCGGGCTGTGCAGTCACTCATTGAGGCACACGAGCATGAAATCCGCGCCGCGTGGGCAAAGCATTTCGGAGGCTGAAGTTACAAACGTATCGGTTCACGGCTTTTGGTTGCTGCTCACTGAGGAAGAACTGTTTGTTCCATTTGCACATTTCCCCTGGTTTCGGAACGCTACTTTCGGTGCCATCACGCGCGTTGAATGGCCGTCTCCAAACCACTTGTACTGGCCGGACCTGGACATCGACCTGGCCGTTGAATCGCTCCGTCATCCAGAGAGATTCCCTCTGGTATCCAAAGTTGACGCATAAACAAATCGCGGCAGCCAAGGTGATCCTGGTCGCTTCGCTCCCCGCGCCGTGAGTCTGAGCTCGGCCGCGGCAACGTACTGACTTGCGCTGTCCTTGACCCGGAGATGCCTGCCCCGCAAATGTTTGGCGCGTGCGTTGGTGCAGAAGAAGGTAGCTCGTGTGCGTCCGCTATCCAGGGCCGTTCTGTCGTGGGGCATTGCAACAGGGGCAGGCATTATGAGCAGCTTATTTGTCGTCCTGGTCCATGGCCGTGGCACGACTAACAGGTGCTCCATACAGTCAGTCCTGCCTATGGTCGACAATGCGCTACAGCCGACGTTGGTCTCCTCGCTTCACTCCTCGACCCTCGCGACCGAACTCCACCGTTACAGGTCATTTGAATGAATATCTCCCAGTCTCAAAGACCCCACGCGTTTTCGTCGAATCTGGTTCGCAAGTTTTTTGCATGGATCTGCTTGGCAGTTTCTGTCCCATGGTTACTTTGGGTAATGGCTGCGGGCATCATCGCAGTTCCGCCGCCGTCTTTTCTTTCTATTAACGGTCTGCACAGGTGAGGTGCGCGCTTTCACAGGAACCAATGAATCCTACAAAGTGGTTGCACTCATGCAGGCAACTTTCGTCAATGTCAGCAGATGACGCCTGACCATTCATAAATGGACTCCCCCCCGAAAAGCCACTCGCTCAACCGGCCTCATGCGCATGCTGGACACACCCGACTCACCGATGCGGGCAGCCTCAACTGCTTTGTGATCGAGCCGAAAGACTGCCTGGAACGAATCCCCTGAACCAGGCGCTCTTGTCAGGGATCGAGCTCCGCTGCGAGCGCCGCCTCGATTGCGAACGGATCAAAACCGTGGATCCTGCGACTCCCGATCACCACGAGCGGCGTGCCCTGGCCGCCCATGGCGTAGAACGCCTCGCGCGTCGCGAGTGCTTCATTGATATTGTGCTCGCGATAACTGATGCCGCGAGCCTGGAGATAGGTGCGTAGTGCACGGCAGTAACCGCATCCCGCCGAGCTGTAGAATTCGACCCGCGGCACCTCCTCAGCGCCCGGTGAATAAGTATCGGAAGGGGCCTGTTCCGCGACGGAAAATCCCGGCAGAAGCAGCGTGAACAGCATCGCGACCACGGCCCTGTGCAACGTCATTTGGCTCATCCCGAACAGCTGAAAACATCTTGTCATGCGCCGTACTCGTTTGCCTTATGACACGCTGGTGTCGAGCCAGTCCGCGGCCATGCGTCGGGTAGAGTAACATCCCGGTTGGCACTTGCGCTCGGGCTTCCGACACCCATCTCCAACCGAGCATGCCAATGCTGGCGCTTCCGGGGAAAGCGCACTCACGCCGGTGACCTGCCTGGTTTCCTCGGCCCATCCGCCAGAGCAAAAGAACTTCGGACGCGTCACACCGGCGCTTGTTTCCGGCGGCAACGCCCCGGCTTCTGCTGTTCCGATCCGATGAGGTATGCTGCGCGCTCCAGTTACTGACGGGGCCGCGGCGGATCCCGCAGCAATAACACCATCCGCCCGCGGTCATTGTCGCAATGGCGCGCGAACCGCAATCGCGTTCGCGCCCTTGGGGGAAGCCCGGTGTTTGCGAACCTGCCCGAAATGCGGTCACTCATCTGCGCGTTCTGTTCCCGGGGCCGTGCATGAAGCTCGGTATCCGGTCCAGCGCGCTGCTGATGATCCTGGTGCCGACACTGTTGCCGGCGCTCGTGCTGAGTTCCTGGCTGACCCGCGAACGGGTCAACGACGCACGCGCGGAGCTCGAATCCCGCGGCGAGCGCGAGTCGATGTACCTGGCGAACGCCAGCGAACTGGCGCTGCTGGTTGGTGACAGCGAGACGCTGAAGCGCCTGGCGGAGAGCAACCTCAGGTCTACAGGTGCCGCGAAGGCGGTGCTGTTTCTGGATCCGGAGGGCGCGGTGCTTGCCGCCGCGGGATCGGCATGGGAAGTCGGGCTTGCGCGGCAATGCTGGATGCATGCGGCGGATTGCTCGGGTGGAGAGCAGCGCTACCTGTTCGATCGCGCGGTGCAGGCAAACGAGTTCGCCGAGGATGCCGCGGCTTTTGCCGGCGCGCAGCGGACCGGGGTTGCGAATCCGCAGCTGATCGGTCTTGTGGTCCAGTCCTTCGACCCTCATGCTCTGGCAACGATCCAGCGCGCGATGCTGCTCAAGAGCCTGCTGATCACCATCGCCGCGCTGCTGACCGCGGCGGTGCTGGCGCAGCTGTTCGCGCAACGCCTGACCGAACCGATACGCCGCCTTTCAGCGGTGGTGGCGCGCATCCGCGCCGGCGAACTCGGAGCGCGTACCACGCCGGGCGGCGCCGGGGAATTGCGCGAGCTCGAAGAGGGTGTCAATGCAATGGCGGACCGGGTCGAGGAGGCCAGTGCGGAGCTGAGCCGGCGTGTCGACGAAGCTACCGTCGAACTGTCACACTCCCTGATCGAAGGCAAGCTGCGCAACCAGGAACTCGATCGGGCCCTGGTGCGCGCCGAGGCGGCGGCCCGTGCCAAGGACCTTTTTCTGGCCAGGATGAGCCATGAGTTGCGAACGCCGCTCAATACCGTCACCGGGTTCGCCCAGCTGATGCATCAATCGGAAAGTCCGGAGCAGCGCGCGGATTTCTACCGCGCGATCGCACAGTCCTCGGGCATCCTGATCAGGACCGTCGATGACATCCTGGATTTTGTAAAGCTCGAAAGTGGTGCGATGCACCTCGAGCGCCGTGAGTTCGACCTCGAGAGCTGTGTCGAGGACGCGGTGATGATGCAGGCGCTGGTGGCCAAGCAGAAAGGGCTGGACCTCGTATGCCATTTCGGGCGCGGGCTGCCGTCGCGCGTGATCGGCGATTCGCTGCGCCTGTCGCAGGTTCTCGGCAATCTGATCAGCAACGCGATCAAGTTCACCCATAGCGGCCATGTCGAAGTGGATGTGAGCGCCTTGTCTGCACGAGCCGGCGAGCGACGCCTGCTGTTCGAAGTGCGTGACACCGGTATCGGCATCGATGCGGAAAGCGTACACAATCTCTTTCAGCCATTCGCACAGGCCGACGAAAGCATGACGCGGCGTTTCGGAGGCAGCGGCCTCGGGCTGTCGATCACCTCGCGGATCGTCGAGGCCTTCGGTGGCAACATTGCCTTGCACAGCGAGGCCGGGGTGGGAACGCACGCCAGGGTGGAGATTCCGCTGCCACTCGTGGAGCCGCAGCCCGATCAGCTGTCCGCCCCGGTCGATGCCCGCATCTGGCTGCTGTGCGCCAGCGACAGTCCTCACCTCCGCGTGTTGCTCGACTATCTCGAGCGCGGCTTCGCGCATGTCGAGATCCATGATCCGGCTCGCGAAGCGCCGTCGATCTGGCCACCGCGGCACGCCGACCTGCTGGTCGTGGTGCAGGGGTGTGGCGAGAACTGGCGCGCAGGCACCGTGCCGGTATTGCGGCTGGAGTCAATCGAGGCGCTCACTGCTCCCACGCAGCAGTACCTTGCCGACCAGCTGCCGCTTCCGGCCCGGCGGCGCGAGTTGATCGCGGCCTGTCTGCACCGTCTGCCGGGCGCCAGCGATATTGCGGAGCCGCTGGTGACGGCGAGCAATGGTGCGCGTCGCCGGTTCAATCTCTCCTGCCTGGTGGTCGAGGACAACGAGTTGAACCGGCGCATGATCGCCACGCGCCTGCGTGACTTCGGACTGCGGGTGGATGAGGCAGCGAGCGGAAGCGCGGCGCTGGAGTGTTTGTCCGTGAGCCTGCCCGATCTGTTGCTGCTCGATGTGCATATGCCGGAGATGGATGGCATCACGCTCGCACTGAAGGTGCGCGAACAATTTCCCGGGTTGCCGGTCTACGCCCTGACCGCCAACGTGATCGGCAACGAGGAGCAGGCGTTGCGCGCGGCTGGCGTGCGCGAGGTGCTCTACAAACCGGTCGATGAAGAGCGCTTGCTGGCGGTGCTCGCGCAGCACGAGGCGCAGTTGCGGGGGGAGTTTGAAATCCTCGAACACAGGGGTATCAGACGCGAGGAAATCGTGGCCGAGTTTGACAGGCTGTGCGCACGGCTGGGGGGCGCGCTCGCACGCGACGACACTGCTGCGGCGCTGGACGCAGCGCATCAGTTGCTCGGTGCGGCGCGTATGTTCAGCAGCGGCAGCCTGCAGGCGCTTTGTCTGCGGATCGAGACGCGGTTGCGTGAAGGTGAACCGGTAGCGGAACAATTCGCGGCTTTGGGCGCGGCGCTCGAAGTTGGCGCGTGCCGGGGCTGATGCTCGGTTGGCGCTCTTCGTGCCGCGTCAGCGCACGAACACCATGCACAGGATCATCCGGCAAGGTCGATAAATCTGATACAAATCATGATATTCATTGCTGATTTTTGTATCATCAGCGCGACTTCGGGATCGGGAGGCGCGGGAATTCCCCCCCGCCTGACGGTGGAAGTCGCGTCCATTTCGTTGGGAAATCACATGACAGGGGGTGGCAGGTGAGCGAGGAAGAGTCGGCGACGTCCTGGCTGCGCGGGGGTCGGTGTGTCGAGCACGTGGTGCGCTGCCTTGCAGCTTGCTGCGTTCGCGACGAATGACAACAAGTCGAAATCCATTGCATGTCACAGCTAGCTGAAACGGGCACCTGGTCGAAACCGGTTGCCAACGACTTGGCTCCGGAAAACCGGCAGTCATCGCGCCCGATGATGGGGAACGAAGCCATTGCCCGCGGAGCCTGGGAAGCGGGAGTGAAAATCGCCGCTGCCTATCCGGGAACGCCAAGCACGGAAATCCTCGAGAACCTGGCCAGATACCCGGCCTCGGACCTGCATGCGCAATGGTCCACCAATGAAAAAGTCGCCTTGGATGTTGCCATCGGGGGTTCCTTTGCCGGGGTGCGCTCCATGACCGCGATGAAACACGTGGGTCTGAACGTCGCTTCCGATTCGTTGATGTCGCAGACCTATATCGGCGTGAACGGCGCATTGGTGCTGGTGGTATGTGACGACCCGGGCATCCACAGCTCGCAAAACGAGCAGGACACGCGCTGTTTCGGACAGTTGGCAATGGTGCCCGTGCTGGAACCGTCCGACGCGCAGGAGGCGCTCGATTTCACCAGGCTGGCCTTCGATCTCAGCGAGCGCTTCGATAGCCCGGTGATCGTCAGGAGCACCACGCGCCTGTCCCATACCCGTAGTCTCGTCCGTACCGGCGAGCGACGCGAGCATGCCGGCAAGGGATTTCTCGAACTGCCAGGCAAGAACGTGATGATTCCCGGTCATGCGCGGATACGCCATCGGGCACTCCTGGAGCGCGAACGGCAATTACAGGATTATTTTGAAACTTCCGAATTGATTCGATGGGAGCCGGGCAGCGCGGAAATCGGTGTGGTCACGCTGAGCACCGCCTACACCTATGTGAAGGAAGTCCTGCCGGAGGCCAGCGTATTGAAGCTGGGTGTCTCTTACCCCTTGCCCGAAGCCAGGATTCGCGAGTTTTGCGCCTCGGTAAAACGCGTCATCGTCGTCGAGGAACTCGAGCCGGTGATCGAGAACCAGCTGAAGGTGATGGGGCTGGCGGTGGAAGGGAAGACCTTGTTCCCGCGCGCAGGCGAGTTTTCGATCGAAGTGGTGCTGGACGGTTGCGAGGCGGGCGGATTGTTGCCGCCGAGGCCAAAACCGGAATTGATCGAGATGGCAGCGATGACGCGTCCGCCCCTGTTGTGCGCGGGATGTCCACACACCACGGCCTTCATGGCGCTACGGGCGCTCGACTCACGCGTTTCAGGCGATATCGGCTGCTACACCCTGGCGGCGGTGGAGCCCTTGAAGGCGATCGATACCTCGGTGGCGATGGGTTCGAGTATCGCTAACGCGACGGGTATCGCGCTTTCGGGTACCGAAACACGTCCGGTCGTGGCCACGATCGGCGACTCGACCTTTTTGCACGCCGGCATTCCGCCGTTGATCAATGCCGTTTACAACAACGCCAATATCACCGTTGTGCTGCTGGACAATCATATTACCGCGATGACCGGGGGACAGGATCACCCTGGAACCGGCAGGAACCTGCGTGGCGAGCCGACACATAAAGTCGATTACGAGGCGCTGATCAAGGCTATCGGGGTCAAGTGGCTAAGGAAGATCGACGCCTACAACATGGGCAGCGTCTATCAATCCTTGCGCGAATCGACCCAATACAAGGGCGTGTCGGTGATCATCCTGGATCGACCCTGCGTGCTGGACCCCGTGAAGCTGAAGGGACCTGCGTTCCAGGTAAAGGCCGAAAACTGTACCGGTTGCCAGGCCTGCATGAACCTGGGCTGCCCCGCGATATCGTGGAGCGATGAAATGTACGAGGGCCACCACAAGGTCAAGATCGATGAAGCCGCCTGCATCGGCTGCAGTCTTTGCGCCCAGGTGGGTTCCACCAACTGTATTCAACCGGCGGATGCCGGGCAGTTGCAATGAGCGACCTGGGCCAGACCCAATTGCTGGGCTCGCAACCGACGGCGGATCCGCGGCTGGTGAAAGTGCCGGTCAACGTGCTGGTGGTGGGAGTCGGTGGCCAGGGCGTGATCATGATTTCGAAGGTGCTGGCCACGTTGTGCCAGCAGCAGGGATTCCAGGTCAAGCAGAGTGAAGTCCATGGCATGGCCAAGCGGGGCGGCTCGGTATTCAGCCATGTCCGTTTTGGCGAGCAGGTGTACTCGCCGACCATTCCCCAGGGACAAGCGGATGTGCTGGTTGCACTCGAGTGGGCCGAGGGTCTGCGCTGGTTGCCGTATCTGAAACCCGGGACCGGTATTTTCATCGCGGACACGCAACAGATCGTGCCGCCTTTCGCCTGTCGGGACCGCAAACACGGTGCACGCAGTGGCTACGCAAAGGAATCGGTAGCCGATATTTCGGAACTGATCAGCAATTGCTTCGCCGCGGATGCCGGAAAAATGGCCACCGAACTGGGCAATGCCAAGGCGGCAAATACCCTGCTGCTGGGCATGTTGTCGACGGCGCTGGATTTTCCGGCGGATGCCTGGCGGGAGGTGATTGCGCGGTTCGTGCCGCCACGCACGGTCGATACCAACATGGAGGCCTTTTCTCGTGGCAGGGACTGGGTCGAACGTTATGACCCGGCGGCGCTCGATGGTGGCAAAGGAAGCGCCAGGGGCGTGCCGGAAGGGGATGCCCCTCACGAAGTGCAATTCGAGTTGCCGGTGATAACCGAAGCCTGGTGCAAGAGCTGCAATATCTGCGTCAAGTTCTGCCCGGAACGTTGCCTGAGTCTGGATGAAAACCAGATTGCCGTGTTGAGCCGGCCCGATCTGTGCACCCTCTGCCGGATTTGCGAACGCCTCTGTCCCGATTTTGCAATTGCGCTGAATTACAAGAATTGATATCCGTGGCAATCCCCATGTCCAACGCATCCGAACCTGGCCCGGTCAACCTGGAAGGCAACCATGCCTGCGCGCTGGCAGCCATTGCGGCGGGTTGCCGCTTTTATGCGGGTTATCCGATTACGCCGTCCTCGGAAATCGCCGAACGCCTGTCGCTGGAACTGCCCCGGGTCGATGGCATCTTTATCCAGATGGAGGACGAGATCGCCTCGATGGGCGCGATACTCGGCGCATCCATGGGGGGCATGAAGGTGATGACGGCGACCAGTGGTCCGGGGTTTTCGCTGAAGCAGGAAAACCTCGGCTATGCCGCGGCGGCGGAGATCCCCTGCGTGATCGTCAATGTCATGCGCGGTGGGCCGAGCACCGGGCTGCCTACCCGTCCGGCACAAGGCGATATCATGCAGGCCCGCTGGGGCACGCATGGCGATCATCCCATTGTCGTAATCACGCCGGCTTCCGTGCCGGAAATCTATGAACAGACCATCCGTGCCTTCAACCTGGCGGAAGCCCTGCGGGTGCCGGTCATCCTGCTCTATGACGAAGCAATCGGTCATCTGCGGGAAACCGTCGAGATCAGGGACAGCGCCAGTATCGAGTTGCGCGAGCGCAAATGGGCAAGCGGGCCCGCTGCCGGTTTCCAGCCCTATGCCGCCGGAGAGGATGGAGTTCCGCAAATGGTTAGGCCGGGCGACGGATTCAGAACCCATACCAACGGCCTGACCCATGCTCCCGATGGTTTCCCTACCCAGGATCCGGTACTGGTGCAGCAGTACATGCGGCGCTTGCTGGGCAAGCTCGAGCAGCACCGGGAACTGGTCGAGAGTTTTGAAGCCGTCGCTGCCGGGGACGCGGAAATTCTCCTGGTGTGCTATGGCATCACCTCGCGCGCCGCGCGTCGTGCGCTCAAACTGGCACGCAACGAGGGAATCAAGGTCGGGATGTTCAGGCCGATCACTGTCTGGCCGTTCCCGGCGCAAGCCCTGAAAGCGGTGCTGGGCTCCGTGAAAAACCTGCTGGTGCCGGAAATGAATGCCGGTCAGCTCATCCAGGAGATCGAACGCCATTGTCCCGCCGGTTGCCGGGTGGAAGGGTTGAACCGGATCGACGGCGAAACCATTACCCCCGATCAGATCCTGCATCGCATACGAGAGCTGGCATCCCATGAGTGAGGTCGACGGAAAATTCAACATTCGCGATTACCTGAGGCTACAGCTGTTTCCGCATTTCCTGTGCCCGGGCTGCGGACACGGCATCGCCCTGAGAGCCTTGCTCTGGGCGATCGACGAACTCGAAATCCCGAAAGACAAGCTGGCCTTTGTCTGCGGCATCGGTTGTTCGGGCCGGCTGGGCGCCTATATCGATGCCAATACCTTCCACGTCACGCATGGCCGCCCCCTGGTCTTTGCCACCGGGCTGAGGCTGGCGCGTCCTGACCTGAAAGTGATCGTGATCACCGGGGATGGAGATTGTCTGGCGATCGGGGGCAACCACATGATCCATGCCTGTCGGCGCAATCTCGATATCACCTGCATGATGCTGAACAACGAAGTCTATGGAATGACCGGAGGCCAGGTTTCACCGACCACCAGCAATGACCGTTTCACCACCACGACTCCCAACGGCAACTACGAGCCCGTCTTCGATGCCTGCGCCCTGGCCCAGGCCGCCGGAGCAGGTTTTGTCGGGCGCGAGATCACCTTGCAGACACCGGCGCTGAAAAACCTGCTCAAGGAGGGGCTTGCGCATTCCGGCTTCTCGTTCATCGAGGTCATGTCGGATTGCACGGAAGTGTTCGGACGCAAGAATGAATTGGGCGATTCCGCGGAAATGGTCCTGACGCAAAAATCCTCGGTGCGACCGGATGTACACGACAACCTGGTGGAGCAACCCTTCCGCCCGAATTTCCTCAGGACCGGGGTCATGGCACGCAACGAGCGTCCTGAATACGCGGCGGCCTATCGCCAGCACATGTTATCGATGAGGGAACGCAAACAGCATGGCTGAAATGGAAATTCGCCTCAGCGGCAGCGGCGGGCAGGGTATCCTGCTGGCCGGGCGCATCCTCGGCGAGGCGCTGACGATGAATGGCTTGAAAGTCGCGCAGTCACAAAGTTATGAACCGACGTCACGCGGCGGTTTGAGCCGCTCCGACCTGGTGGTCAGTGATCACGCGGTCGACTACCCATTGGTGAGCGTGCTGGATTATCTCGTGGTACTGGACAAGATCGCCGCCGGCGCTTCCGATGCGCTGCTCAAATCTGCGACGCTGGTGATTGTCGACCGCGCTCTCGAGGCGTCCTGGCGCGCCACCCGGGGGCAACTGCTGTTCTTGCCGATCGCCGAGAGCGCAAGGCGTCTCGGCAATATCCGATCGACCAATATGGTTGCCTTGGGTGCCCTGCTGGCGCTGGGGGATATCTGCGACCAAGCGGGCGTGTTTGCCGCCATCGCACGGGTGGCGCCATCCAAGCTGGTGGAGTCCGCCATGGAGGCGGTCAAGGAAGGCTATGCGATTGCACGCAGCGCTCCGCCGCCGATGGCTGTTGCGCGGAACGGAGAGATCGAGCGGCTACCCCTGGTCCCGGTATGATGTCATTGCCGCGCGATGCTCGATTCGGGATCGGCATATTCCATGACCTCGGGGTAGTAACACATATAGCCCGATTCACATAAATCCGTTCTGGCCCTGACCCTTGTCGCGTAATCGAAAATCTCTTTCCCGGTATTGCCGCCTGCAACCCGGTCACGCACCGATCTGACCAGCTCGATGCTTTTTATTTTTCGCTCCAGAGGCGCTTCCCGGCCGGCGATCTTGATTGCGCTCAAGCCGACGCGCATGAAGTCGTGAATTGCGCATATGCCGCAGGGGCCAAAGGTGTAGCCCTGCTTCGATGTGCTGAAGCCACAGCTGAATTTGTACCAGGTCCATTCGACGTAGTCCTGCTCGTTTGCGAGCAGCAGGGCTTGCTCTTGCGGCTCGATCGCATTGCCGTCGCAGCGGTAATGGCTGTAGCGGTAATTGTCCATGCAGATCGGGCCGCCGTACTGCTGGGGCAAATGGATGGTATGACAGACACCTTCCTCATAAATGCAGCCGTCGTTGAGCACGAAGGCTTCGAACTCGAGCGCTGGCAGCGCGCGGGTCATGGCTTCGATCTCGGCCAGTTTCATGTAGCGCGGAAATATGATGCGGTTGGCGCCGATACTCTCGAACAGTTTGGCGGCCTGCGCATTGCGGCAAGCGGCAATCGAGCTGAGGTGCAAGCGGGCGTCGAGGCGCAGCTCCGAAATTTCGAGCAACAGCGCGGTGTCGGCAATGATGATGGCATCGCCACCCGCGTCTGAAAATCGCTCGGCAAGGCGCATCAACGATTCCGCCTGCGCTTGGGTGTAATGTTGCGCGTTGAGTACCAGCATCGCCTGTTTCCCGGCGCGATGGGTGATCGCGATGATCTGCTGCATATCCCGGTAGTCGCTGATGTTGCCGAACATGCGGCGGCTGATACTGGAAAGCCCGAACTGGCTCGCCCATTCCGTCGGCACCATGCCAAAGTAGATCTCGTCGGCGCCGGCCTCGAGAACCGCTCCGAGTTCCCTGATATGGCTAATTGGCGCGACGATTTTCATTCCAGTCTCCCGCCAGGATCAGTCTGCTGATCCAGCCCTTGTCGATTGCGATGCCCAGAACACGCTCCTGCTCTTCAGCGTAACGGTAGAAAACCGTATTGCCCCGCATGAAAGTCTCGAGTTCGTGCTGGCTGCGCTTTGCCGTGCGTTCCATCGTGCTGAAGTAGCTCAGACACTCCTTCTGACAGCTGTGCCCCGGCGTGAACTTTTTCTGCTTTGGAAGATGCAGGGAACCGGGGCGACAGATTCTGCCCTTGAGCGTGTAGCCGAAAGGAATGTGCACCGACAAATCCAGCCCGTTTGGCCTGAAATCCGTAGTTTCGGCAAAAGGGCGCACCTCGGTTTCCATGCGGGAAATCCTGAAGCGATGCAACATCCTGCTGAAAAAGGACGATTGCAATCCCGGTGGTATGGCCTGTGCCCAATCGGCCGATGGCAAGCGGGGATCCTTGATCATCTTGCACATCTGGCGACCGGCAACGGGATGCAGGCTCGCGAAATCCTGCATCAGCAATCGCAACGTCCCGAAATCATTGCAGACCACTTCGCTCGCCGCCGGCAGCAGAGGCAACAGCCGGCCCAGTTGCGCGATGCCCTTGTCGGCGAGCATTGGCGTGCACAGGCAGATCGACAAACCCCGCGATCGGCACCATTCGACCACGGCTTTCAGTTGCCCGGAGGTGGGCAGCAATCGCTCGCAGAACTCGTTGCCGAAATGAATGCCGTCGATGGGGTGCCCGGCCAGGGTCTCTGCGAACGGAATCCATTGCCAGCCGAGCGCCGTCAAGCAGGCCGAGGCCGTGAGTTCGCCGATCGGTGCCAGGTCTTTCACCCGCGCCACATCGCTGATTGCCAGGGCTAGCCCCGGAATCCGGGCATCCGTTGAAACTGCGGTACCGAGCATATGAATCACCCCCGAAACGCCGTACGCCTGGCTGCCGCTCGCTGAATCGCGGTTCATGCACGCCTCTGCGTGCGCCGATTTTCGCCGAGATGGATGTCTGGAATCATTTGATCAGCACGCATGGGGCTGACACGGATCAAGGTTTTTGCGCTTGCACCGATCACAAGGAGCCGGATGAGCGGTGGGCCGCTGTTGCCTGGGTAAACACCTGCCGGTCACGCGAACCCGTGGCAGCGTTTGTTGCCGGGCACGGCCAGGGCGGCGCACGACGGTTCCGTCTTGAGCTGTGCCGGGTTCTGGGCTAGCGTGACGGCTCGGCAGTTATCCAATGAGGTAGAAGACCGTGAAGAATCGGACCACGCTGCTTGGCGCGATACTCGTGTACACCCTTTGCGCCTGTGGCGCCGATTCCGGCACAGAGACTGCGGCCGCCACGGCCGAATCGTCAGCTGCTGCGAGCTCGGCCGCGGCGCCGCAACAGGTCGCCGATGTCGATGGCGCGCGGATAGTTGCGTCCGACAGCGAGCCCTTCAACTGGATGAGCCATGGCCGAAGCTATGACGAGCAGCGCTTCAGTCCGCTCGCGCAGATCGACGAAAGCAATGTCGCGCAGCTCGGCATCGACTGGTCCTTCGATTTTCCGACCCGGCGCGGCATGGAAGCAACACCGATCGTGGTGGATGGACGCATGTACGTCACCAGCACCTGGAGCAAGGTATACGCCTTCGACGCCGCGAGTGGCAGCATGTTGTGGCATTACGATCCCGAAGTGCCGGGAGCGTGGGCGGTACACCTGTGCTGCGATGCGGTGAATCGCGGCGTTGCAGTGTGGCAGGGCAAGGTGTTCGTCGGAACGCTCGACGGTCGTCTGGAAGCGCTCGATGCCGAAAACGGAAAGCGGCTGTGGTCGGTGCAGACCACGCCGACTGACAAACCCTATTCGATAACCGGCGCACCGCGCGTGGTCAAGGGCATGGTGATCATCGGCAATGGCGGTGCGGAGCTCGGGGTGCGAGGTTTTGTCAGCGCCTACGACGCCGCCACCGGCGCCCTGAAATGGCGTTTCTACACGGTCCCCGGTGATCCCGCACAACCATTCGAATCCGCGGCAATGGCAAAGGCCGCGGAAACCTGGAAAGGCGGCGAGTGGTGGAAATTCGGCGGCGGCGGCACGGTGTGGGATTCGATGGCCTATGATCCCGAGTTGAACCTGCTGTATATCGGTGTCGGCAACGGCTCGCCGTGGAACCAGCAGATACGCAGCCCCGGCGGTGGCGACAACCTGTACCTGTCATCGATCGTGGCGCTGAACCCGGATACCGGCGAGTACGTGTGGCATTACCAGACCACTCCCGGAGAGACCTGGGACTACACCGCCACGCAGCACCTGATCCTCGCCGATATCGAAATCGCCGGCGTGCCACGCAAGGTCATCATGCAGGCACCGAAGAACGGATTCTTCTATGTGCTCGACCGCAGCACCGGGGAATTCATTTCCGCCGAAGCCTATGCGCAGCAGAGCTGGACCACCGGCATCGACAAGACCACCGGGCGCCCGATACCGGTGGAGGAGGCGCGCTATCGCGGCAAGGAAGCGATCGTGTTCCCCTCGCCGCATGGTGCGCACAACTGGCACCCGATGAGTTACAGCCCGAAGACCGGGCTGGTTTACCTGCCGGTGCAGGAGATTCCGTTCGTGTACAAGCACGATGACAAATTCAAATTCACGCCCGGGCTGTGGAATATCGGCGTGATCGCGGAAGCGGCGGGAATGCCCGAAAACGCCGCGGCGGCCGCCGCCATACTGAAGATGGTTGAGGGTCGCCTGGTGGCCTGGGATCCGGTGGCGCAGAAGGAAGTCTGGCGGGTCGAGCAAGGTGTGCCGTTCAACGGTGGCGTGCTCAGCACCGCGGGCAACCTGGTGTTCCAGGGCAGTGCGCGTGGCGAATTTGCGGCTTATCGTGCGACCGACGGCGTGCAACTCTGGAGCAAGCCGGTGCAGACCGGCGTGGTGGCTCCGCCGATCAGTTATGCGGTGAATGGCAAACAGTATGTGGCGGTGGTGGTTGGCTGGGGTGGCGCATTGCCGCTTGCCGGCGGTGAAGTCGCGGCGCTGGCGGGTGTGGTCAATCGCAGCCGCCTGATCGTGTTCAGTCTGGACGGGAAGCAGCAGCTGGCGGAGCCGGTCGCCGAGGTGCGTGAACTCGCGCCGCCACCGCTGGAAGCCAGCGCCGAACAGGTGGCCGTCGGAAAAACGCTGTTTGCGGCCCGCTGCATGCCGTGTCATGGCGATGGCGCGGTCGGTGGTGGCGTGGTGCCCGACCTTCGTTACATGAGCGCGCAGACGCACGCCGAATTCGATGCAATCGTGCTCGGTGGGCTGCGCCACGAGAAAGGCATGGTCGGTTTCGCGAATGTGTCGGGCGGCGAGGTACTCGGCAAGGATGAGGTGGATGCGATACACGCCTACGTGACCAAGCGCGCCCACGACGCAATGGCCAGGCAATAGGCGCTGTCGGCAACAACTCTGACGGCGTTGGGGGGGAACATGGGCAGGAACTTGAAGCCTGGTGGATCGCCCGCTTCGGTTAGGGGTTCGATCGGCTCACAGAATCCGAAGCCCGATACCTATTACGATCCCCAGATGCTGACACCATCAGAGCTCGAATCATTGAAACAGGCAACGCAAGCGGCCTTCGATGAGGCAAACGCGCTGCTGACTGAAGGCGGGTACGGCAAGCGGCTCAAGTAATCTGCAGCCTATACTGCGATCTGTCCGCTCGCGACACGGTGAAATTCTGGGGGCCGTAGCCTGGTCCTTCGGGGCTTGCGCGCATTGTGGGGTTTCTCCCAGGCCCCACCGGGCGGGCACTGATGCTTGACTGGTCCTTAGTGACGCCCATGTCGGAAAGGGCTTTTGGTGGGTTTGATGGTAAAGCCCCGCGACCGTCTAACTGTGTTCGACCACCGTAATCAGACCCCTTCGCCTACTCCATCTCCGCCAGCAGCGCGCGACACCTCGGTCGCAGTGTTCGACCGGTGGTACTGCTCGCCACGTTCACCGTCTTACGGTTTCGCCGCGGCTGAATCCGGCGCGCGACAGCTTGGCAGCCATCTCAGCGAGGCGTTGTTCCTCTGTGGCGCTCAGGTGTCCGTCGGCGTATCCCCAGCCCCGGAAGCGCAGCCGCCGCCGCTACGACAGGGTATCCATGGTGGACGTTGCTCCGGCGTTGTGTCTGACAGGAGTGCAATTGTTTCCGCGACCCACGACACGCGGGACGGCATTGCCTCGCGTCACGCCGAGATCGGCGCGATCGTCGAGGCGCAAGCCGGTATCAACACATCGCACCGGGTCATGGCCGCCAGCTGAAACTCGCTCAGGCTCGGGCGCGCAATGCCTTCTTGTCGATCTTGCCGACCGCCGTCAGCGGAATCGCATCGAGCAGCACGATTTGCTTCGGCACCTTGAAGGTTGCCATGTTGGCACGGCAGAAATCGAAGATCTCCCGGCGTACCACTTCCGGGTCGCGCAGTTTTGCGGCGGCGGTGAGCTCGACATGGAGATTCACGATATCGTTGCCGGGCCGCCTGGTGTCCGGAGTGCCGATTAGCGCTGATTGGGCGATGCAATCCAGTGATTTGAGCTTGTCCTCGACTTCCACCGAAAACACCTTGTAGCCGCCCACGATCAGCATGTCCTTGGCCCGGTCGCAAACCGTGATGTAGCCCTCCTCGTCCATGAAGCCCACATCGCCGGTGAACATCCACGTCTTGCCGTCGAGTTCGCGCAGCGCACGCGCGGATTCCTGTGGCAGGTTCAGGTATCCGAGCATCACCTGCGGCCCGCTGGTGATGATCTCGCCGGCCTCGCCGAAAGCGAGCTCGCGGGTGCCGGTTTCGAGATCCACGATGCGGGTGTCGGCGCCGGCGACCGGAATGCCGACAGTGGCCGGTTTGCTGCGCATCGGTGGGTTGCAGACATGCACCGGGCCGGATTCGGTCATGCCGAATACATCCGACAGCCTGTTGGGGCCGATGATCGCCTCGATGCGCTTGCGGTCCTCGCCGGGTAGCGGGGCGGCTCCGCTCAGCGCGATCCGCAATCCTGAAAAATCGATCTCGCTGAAAGCCGGTGCAGCGACCAGCATCTGGTAGAGAGTGGGCACTGCCGCCATCCGTGTCGGCGCGAAGTGTTTCATCTGTGCGCACATGAATGCAACATCGCGCGGATCGGGTATCAGCAGCGTCAGGCAGCCGTAGCGGATGGCGGCGATATGGATTGACAGTCCCGCCATGTGGAACATCGGAAACGCCGACACCACCACTTCGTGTCTTCCGTCCCACGGCGCATAGGCCTCGCACTGCGCGGGGTTGTGCATCAGGTTGCGCACCGAGAGCATCGCGCCTTTCGGGCGCCCGGTGGTGCCGCCGGTGTACTGGATCATGAAGATGTCGTTCCACGCCACCGGTGTCTGCGCGCATTCGGGGAGTGCGTCGGCGAGCAGATCGGGATAACGCCACGTGCGGACGCCGGCGATGGCGGGCGCATCGCCACAGGGTTTGCCCAGGTGATCGGCGGCCCCGGTGACGATAATCGTGTGCAGGCAGGGCGGCAGCGGATCGATTCGTGCGAGCACGGCGCTCGCCAGCGAATCCAGCGTCAACAGCACCTTGATATTGGCATCCTGAACCTGGTACGCGATTTCGCCGGGTGCCATCAATGGCGACACGCCGGAGCCGATCGCCCCGAGACGCGACAGCGCGACCACCGCCACCAGGTATTGGGGAATATTCGGCAGATGGATGCCGACTGCATCGCCCTTGCCGATGCCCGCGCCTTTCAACGCGTTGGCAAAACGGCTCGCCAGTTCGTCGAGCGCGCGATAGGTGATCGCCAGATCGTGGAACTGCAGCGCCGTGGTCTCGGGCTGGCGGGCAGCGTGCAGGGAAATATGTTCCGCCAGTGGGCGGTCATCGAAGGGCGGTGGTGGTTCGAGTCCGAGCGATTCATGCAGTGCAAGCCAGGGGGCGGGACGAAACATGGTCTGAAGTACCTGCAGGTCGATCGAATCATGTGCCCTCAAGGCTAACGGTGTGGCCGGATAGCCGCAAGCAGGGCCGTTGGCAGTGGGTGATTCTGTTGCCTGTGGCAGCGCGGAGCGATGAATCACGTTGCGCATTGCCGGCGCCCGATCCGGGGGTATTGCATCACGCCACGATCACGTAACCTGTGCATCGGGCAGGCCGGGATGCACCAGCCGATGCAGGTGGATGAAGCGTGAAATGACAGCGAAACGGTTGCGCCATGGCGCGTGGATACTGCTCTGCCTGATCGCGACGGCAGCGGCAGCCGTCGAACCGGCAGGCTATGCCGGCTCGGCCGTCTGCGGCGAATGCCACGCCACGCAGTTCGAGGCCTGGTCCGGTTCGCATCATGCGCTCGCGATGGCTGAGGCGGACCGCAAGAATGTGCTCGGCGATTTCAACGATGCGCGTATCGATTACGCCGGGGTACAGACCCGATTCTTCGAACGCGGCGGGCGCTTCCACGTGCTGACCGACGGGCCCGACGGCAAGCTCACCGAGTATCCGCTGGTGTATACCTTTGGCGTCACGCCGTTGCAGCAGTATCTGATCGCATTTCCCGGTGGCCGTTACCAGGCGCTCGGTATTGCCTGGGATTCGCGCGCCAAAGCGGACGGGGGGCAACGCTGGTTTCATCTCTATCCGGAGGAACGGATCACCGCTACCGATCCGCTGCACTGGACCGGCCCCTACCAGCGCTGGAACAGCCGCTGCGCGGAGTGTCATTCCACGGGCCTCGACAAGGGCTATGACCGGCAGGCGCAGAGCTGGAACACGCGCTGGGCGGAAATCAGCGTGGGGTGCGAGTCCTGTCATGGCCCCGGCAAGGCGCATGTCGACAGCGCGCGCGCGGGTGGCCGCAGCGCTCTTCCGGTCGACCCGGGGCGCGCGGGCCGCTGGACCTTTGCCGCCGGCGCAAGGATTGCGTCACGTGTCGATGCATCCGCGCAGGGTCCGCAGCTCGCGGTGTGCGCACCGTGCCATTCGCGACGCCAGAACATTGCCGCCTACCGTCCGGGCACGGCCTATCTCGATGCGCACGTGCCGGCGCTGCTGGATACCTCGCTCTATTTCGCCGATGGCCAGATCCGCGACGAGGTGTTCGAGTACGGATCCTTCCTGCAGAGTCGCATGGCGCAACGCGGCGTGAGCTGCACCGATTGCCACGAGGCGCACAGCGTCAGGCTGCGTGCCGAGGGCAACGCGGTATGCCATCGATGCCACGAGCCGGACGTATTCGACAGCGTGGCGCATCATCACCACGAACCGGGCAGCACGGGTGCGCAGTGCGCCAATTGTCATATGCCCTCGCGTACCTACATGGTGGTGGATCCGCGGCGCGACCACGGATTCCGGGTGCCCGATCCGTGGTTGAGCGAAGCGGCGGACAGCCCCGATGTCTGCACCGGCTGCCATCGGGAGCGGGATCACGCATGGGCACAAAAGACCTTCGCGGCCTGGGGCTTGCAGGCGCATCCCGATACCCCGCAACGCCTGCTGGCGCGCTCGCGCAATCCGACCGTCGAGGGCGTGCGTGCCGGGCGCCAGCTGGCCGGCGATCCGGGCGCGCCGCCGATGCAGCGGGCCACGGCATTGGCCGAACTGCGGGTCATGGCGGAATCCGATCTGCAACTTCTGGCCGCTGCGCTGCGCGAACCCGAGCCGCTGTTGCGTCTCGGTGCCGCGCAGGCGCTCGCCGGTTTGCCGCCCGAGTATGCGCATGCGATGGCGTGGCCGCTGCTCGATGACGCCACCAGGGCCGTGCGCCTCGAAGCCACGCGCGTGCTGGCGCCGTTGCCGGATGCCCAGCTCTCGGCGGCGCAGCGCGCGCGCCGCGAACAGGCGTTGAAGGAATACATAGAGGCCCAACACGCGGCGGCGGACCTTGCCGGTGGACCGATGAACGTGGCCGCGCTGGAACTCGCGCGCGGGCGCCTCGACGAGGCCGAGAAATCCTATCGCGAGGCGTTGGTGCTGGAGCCCGCGCTGGTGCCGGCGTGGCTCAATCTGGCGGATCTCTACCGGGCGCGCGGAAACGAGGCGCAGGCCGGCGAGGCGATCGCCCGTGCGCTGGCAGTCGCGCCGGAAGCAGCCTCGGTACACCATGCGCTTGGCCTGCACCTGGTACGTGCCGGGCAGCAGGCGAGGGCGCTGGAGGAACTGGCGCGGGCGCAATCACTGGCGCCCGATGATGCCCGCTATGGTTATGTGCTGGCGGTCGCGCTGCACTCCGCGGGGCGTGGCAGCGAGGCGATCGATGTCGCACGCGAAGCGAGCCGGCGCAATCCCGTCGATGCGTCGCTGCTGCAGTTGCTGGCCTCGCTGTACCGCGACCAGGGAAAATTGCCGGAGGCTGGCGCCGCAATGCGCCAGCTCGGCGAACTGAACGCCGCGCTCGCGAAGTAGCGATGGCGCGTCGGCAGTGTTTTTTTGTTTGCGGCTTGCAATTTCCCGCGCTCGCGTCAATGATTGATGTGGACGTGTCACACAGGAGCAACAACACCCAGCCAGGCTATCCAGACATCAGTGCAATACCAGATCTTCTCCCATATCGATGAGGTTCCCAACCTATGCCGAAGAGATCCCAAGCACGACGCAAGGCCTACCAGCGACAAAACCACGAAGACAGGAGTTTCAGAGACAAGAAAACCCGAACCGGGCGACGACAGGACACGAACAGTGCAGTGGTTGTCGATCTGAACGCCCGAACCCACAACCTCTACACCGCCTACGCCGCCCCCCGAGTCCCGGTTCCGCTCGAAGCCCGCACACCCTCCCAGAAACGCTATATCTCCGCCATCCGCGAACACAACCTGACTTTCGGTATCGGCCCCGCCGGCACCGGCAAGAGCTATTGTGCCGGCGCGCTCGCGGCGCAAGCGCTCGAGGGAGGTCATGTGGACCGCATCATCCTGACGCGTCCCGCGGTGGAGGCCGGCGAGCAACTCGGTTTCCTGCCGGGTGACATCAACGAGAAGTTTTCACCCTACATCGATGCATTTCGCGACATTCTCAACGAGCGGCTTGGCGCCGGTACCGTCGATTATTGCCTGCGGCACGGGCGCATCGTGGCCTCACCGCTGGCCTATATGCGTGGCAAGACTTTCGATTCACGGACTTTCGTGGTGCTCGACGAGGCGCAGAACACCACGCCTGCGCAGATGAAGATGTTCCTCACGCGTATCGGCGAGGACAGCAAGGTGGTGGTCAACGGAGACATTCGCCAGAGCGATATCCGCGGCGCCAACGGGCTTGCCGACGCGGTCATGCGCCTCGGTGGCCTGTCCGGCGTGTATGTGCACCGTTTCGAGCGTGCGGACATCGTGCGCAGCGGACTGGTGCGTGAAATCATCGATCGCTACGAGCCCGAAGACTAGACTCCGCCTTCGTGCTCCGAGGATGGAACGCAGCGTGCCCGGGCGCACGCTGCGTCTCCCGGAAAAATCACCTCGGATCCGCCACCCTCGCTGCGCGCGATCATGAATAATCCCGGCTAATCGGTGTGCAGGTGCTGGTGCACGCGGAACACCAGTACGCTGGTCGGAATCATGATCAGCGTGGTCAGCACATACGGGTAATGAGGATCGAGCTGGTACAACGCCGTGCCGGCGATCGGACCGAGGATGAATCCCAGCGCCGGGATCGCAGTGACGATGCCCGCGGCGGCACCCTGCTCGCGCGCGCTTACGGCCAGTGAAGTGGCGGCGCTGAAGCCCGGACCGCACAGACCCATACCAAGGCCCATCATCGCCATGGCGATAAAGAACGCGGGCAGCGTCGCGCTCCAGATCAATCCGGCGAATGCGCACAACAACAGCGGCAAGCCGATGCGCAGCAAAATCATCGGTGCGAACTTGAGCTGCTGAACCAGGGCCACTTGTGCAAACAACGAGGCTGTTGCGGATACCATCATGGTGTAGCCATAAGTCTGTGCGGTGGCACGGGTGTCGAGCACCAGCGTGTCCTGGATGCGGAAGGCGAGCGTCTGCTGCACGATCGAAAAACCCGTGAACACGGCGAGACTCAGCGCAAGATAGGGCAGTATGCGGCGATCACGCATATGCAGCTTGCCGCTGTGGTGCGCCATCGGCGGGAGTGCGGCCCGGTCATTGAGCAGTCGTTGGACCAGCAATGCCGCGGCGGCAGTCGCGAGTGCGGCGAACACCAGTGGCAGCAGCAGGCTCAGAGCCGCCAAGGTGCCGGCAACAGCCGGGCCGAGTATCGAGCCGACATTGCTCGAGGCACTGAGCCGCCCCATGCCGGCGGCGCGTGTTTCAGGCGTGGTGATATCGGCGATGTACGCCGCGGTTCCGGGGGCGGTACCTGACATCATGGTCGACTGGATCATGCGGGTGCCGACGATCAGGCCATAGAGCAGCGTGCCACCCAGTACGCCGGCCATGCCGAGACCAAACAGGACGGCGAAAACCAGGGTGCCGATCGTGTACCCCCACAAGCCGATCAAGATCACTTGTTTGCGACCCGAGCGATCGCTCAGCCGGCCCCACATCCGGCTGCTGATGAAGAATACCAGCGAGGACAGCGAGATGATCGCGCCGATGGCAACCTCCTGAAGACCGATCTCGCGCCCCAGCGAGGGCAGGATCGCCATCACGATGCTTTGCCCCATGCCGTGCGCGAATACGCCGGCATAGGGGACCATATCGCGCAACCGGTTGCTGGCTCGTGCCCGTCTCATCGGCGGTCCTGCCAGCGAAACCACGCGAGTGCGCCGCGCAGATACCACAGCCGCAGGCTGGCCAGCGGAATTCCGGGTGCCGGGCCGCGCATGACCAGGGGAATATCGCCGGACGTGCATACGCCCGCGGCAAGCCGTGCCAGCAGGCGGCCGGTCCACGGCGCCGCCGCGACGCCGTTGCCATGATAAGCCAGCCCATAGAGCACGCTGCCAGCCGCGTCGAGCGCGCCTAGCGCCGGGGTGCCGTTGGCGGTCATGCACACGAAGCCACGCCAGTAGTGGCTGATCGGCACCTCGCGCCAGGCCGGGAACACCTCGCCCAGGCGCCGTGTCATCCAGGCGCGCATCCGCGCGGCGTCCGCGGGCGAACCGGTGGTATCGCCGCGCGCACCAAACAGGAATCGTCGGTCCGCGAGCAAGCGGTAGTAGAACAGCAGCCGTCGGGTATTCGAGCAGGGCATCTCGGTATGCCACTTCTGCTCGGTGAGTTCCTGCGGGCTCAACGGACGGGTGGTGATGATGTTGGAAATCACCGGCACGGTTCGCCCGGCCAGTCCCGGCACCAGTGGTTCCGGCGTGTAGCCATTGGTCGCGACGATCACCTTGCGGCAACTCACCGAGCCGTGCGCGGTGCGCAGCCGGTGGCGATTTCCTTCCCGATGCCAGTCGGTGACGGCGCTCGCTCCATGACATTCGGCGCCGTGGCGGGCGGCCGCGCGGGCGAGCCCACGCACCAGCGCCAGCGGATTGAGACCAAAGCCGGCACCCACGTGCAGGGCCCCGAACTGCTCGCTCGAATCGTGGACCGTGGCGGCGAATTCCTCGCGCCCGATGGTGCGGGCCGGAATTCCGAAACGGGTGCCGAGTGTGCGCGCGTAATCGCGCAACTCGGCCAGCCGGCCAGGAAGGTGGGCAACTTCGTACAGGCCATCACCCTGCGGAGAAAAATCGATGGCCTCGGTTTCGCCGAGTTCGCTTACCAGTTCGATGGCTTGCAATTGACTGCGCACGAATTCCAGTGTCGCGGCCTCGCCGTAGCGCTGGCCCATCTGTTCCAGCGACAGCGTGGACGGGTACAGGCAGCAGAATCCCCCGTTGCGTCCCGAGGCACCCCAGCCGGGCTCGCCGGCCTCGAGCACCCGCACGCTGAGCGCATGGTCGCGCGCGAGGTGCAGTGCCGCCGACAATCCGGTGAAGCCGCCACCGATGACCGCGACATCGCATTGCACGTCCTCGCGGAGCGGTGGCGCTTCTTTGGCGGGTGCGCACATAGCCTGCCAGCAGCTGGGAGCAGGGGTGTCGAAGTGGTACATCGCGGAGTGGTAAAGGGACACGGATCGATACCAGGTGCATGGCGCGAGGGAACGATGGTAACGGGACGATTGGCCTGCGGCACCAAAAGCGGCAGAATTGCCTTGGTATGGCTGGAGGCCAGGTCCGGAAATAACCATATGCGAGTTGGTTATTGGGCAGCGGGGATGCTTTTTTTATAATGCGGCGTACTCCGGATCATCGGTAATCTGCAATGGGCCTGACCGCCATCAAGGAAACGATCGTTGCCATGGACCTGGACCGCGTCAACCGGGAGCTTGCCGGGCGTTCGCCGCAGGACGTCGTGCGCTGGGCACTGGGACTCGGCATGCGCCCGTTCATGAGCACCAGCTTCGGCCCCAATTCCGCCGCCCTGCTGCACATGGTGAGCGAGATCGATCGCTCGGTGCCGGTGGTCTGGGTGGATACCGGCTACAACCTGCGCGATACCTATATCGTGGCGGAAAAGCTCATGACGACGCTGCCGCTGAACATGCAGATCTATACGCCGCGGATGACCGCGGAGCGCTGGAACAAGGTCTATGGCGGAGTACCGCTGGACGATCCGGAACTGCATGCGCAGTTCACCCGCGCGATCAAGCTCGAACCCTTCGAGCGGGCATTGGCCGAACTGCGCCCGGAGCTGTGGCTGAGCGGCATACGCCGCGGTGACACGGAGTTCCGCAGCACGCTGGATATCGTGTCATGGGATGCGCGGGGATTGTTGCGGGTGGCACCGATTTTCGACTGGAGCGACGAGGCCCTGGCCGCTTACGTCGACAGCCACGGTTTGCCGAGCTGCAAGCACTACTCGGATCCGACCAAGCCGCTCGACAATTCGGAGTGCGGAATCAACACCGGACTTTGATCCGGGCCGGCGGTTCAGCGCTTCCTTGCCGCGCGCGGTGGCTTGATGCGGATCACCTCGCGCTCGTTGATCTTGCCGCCGAGACGCGAGAAAAAATCCAGGGTGTGCATCTGCCAGCCGTATTTCTCGCGCAACGCGCGGTAGGCGGCATCGCGTTCCGGCCCCTCGCTCACCAGGCGCGCCTCGGCGTCGCTCCACTCGCCGAGCAGCTTGCCGCGCATATCGCAGGGCGCGACGCGAGCCTTCGAGGAGTTGCGCAGACGTTTGACCTTGCCCACGTTGCCGGCAGAAAAAACGTAGTAGCTGCCATTGCGCTCGGCGAACCAGACCGGTGTCGCCACGGATTCACCGTTCCTGCGGAAGGTCGCAAGATTGAGATAACGCGCGTTGTTCAGGGCTTTGATCATCGATGCGACTCCGCTCGCGGGAAGCGGCATGGTAAGCGAGCATGCCGCCCCGCACAATCAGCACCGCGAACGTTTACGGGAAGTCGGTATCGATCGGGTTGCCTGGACTGTTGCAGCCGGGGGAATCTTCAGCCCTGCCCCCAGCGGTGGCCCCAGTGACTGGTGCGCGCGCTCGTGGTGGGCAGATAGTTTTTCCAGTCGATCTGGACCCCGTCGAAACCGTATTCGAGGGCGAAGCCCGCCGGCGTTTCGACATAAATCGAAACCATGCGATCGTTGGTGTGACGTCCGAGGCCGGTGATCACGCGTACCTGTTCGGAGTGCACCCGGTCCATCATGCGCCCCAGCGTGTCGAGGTCCGGCACCTCGACCATCAGGTGCACCAGATCACCCGGGTGCGGGTTGCTGTCCTGGAACAGCGCCAGGCTGTGGTGGCGGGGATTGTTGCAGTGCAGGAAATGCAGACCCTGTCCCGGGTCCTGCGGATCGGGCGCAAAATGCAGGTGCATGTAATCGGTCTGGCCAAAGCCCATAGTCTCGGTAAAAAAGCCATGCGAGGCCTGCAGGTCCGGAGTTGCCGCGGCGAGGTGGCCGAGCCCCATGCAGCCGTGGTAGCCCGTCACGAAAGCGCTGACACCGACCGGCGAGATCAACGGCAGGTAATCGAGCTCCATGTGGTAGAAGATCTCGCACCGCAAGCCCCCGGGTGCGGTGAATGAAATCAGGTCGTGGACCTTGCGGGCGGCTGCGGTGGCCGGAGCGGCGCGTTCCCAGGCAATTCCGGCGGCATCGAGTTCAGCCATCGCATGCGACAACTCGCGGGCCCCGGCGACTTCCCATCCGGCGCACGCAAAGCGATCCTGCTTGCCGTGCTCGATGCGCATGCGGTAACAGTATTCATCCATCTTGAGATACAGCACGCCGTCTTCGGCAATCGACGGTGCCACCATCATGCCGAGCACGCGGGTCGCGAAATGCTTCCATTTCGCGAGGTCCGTGGACTCGATCACCACATAGCCAAGCGCTCTTGTATCGATCATAACGATTACCGTGGCGCCTGAAGCGTCACGTGCTCCTTGTGTTTGACGAGTTCCTCTCCGGCATCGGCAATATCGAGACGGAACCGACGGTACCATTGGTGCCGCATGTTCACCGGGCCATTACCATCGCACACTATCGGTTTGCCGTAAACGCTGCCCGTCAGGCAGGTGAATTCCGTGCTCTGGCAGAGCGCATGCCAGCTGCGCGCATAGCCATCGGGCAACGTCTCGGCGCTGCTCAGCCACCGGGTCTGTACGCGAGGAATAGCGCCCTTCGCGGTGCCGGATAGCCTTCGACGGTGAGTTCGGGGCGTTGCGGGTCGAGAAAATCCGCAAGCGACTCGAAGCGCATCCATGGCGTGGCGCGCTGCTCGTCGGGGCCGGTGGCACGTTCGTCGATCAGACGCGCAGCATGGAACCCGGCGCGCCGGAGCCAGCGCAGCATCGCGGGGGCAGACGGAATGAACCAGACATTGCGCATTTTCGCGTAGCGCTCCTCCGGTATCAGCACCTGCTGGGCATCGCCGGGGATGACCAGGGTCTCGAGTACCAGTTCACCGCCGGGGCGCAACGCCTCGAGCAGCTCCGCGAGGTGTTCCAGTGGTGCCCGCCGGTGGTAGATGACGCCCATGGAGAATACCGTGTCGAAACAGCCCATGCGCGGCGGCAGATCTTCGCCGCGCAGCGGCAACAGGACCGCGGGCGGAGTGGGCATCATGTAGTGGCGCAGTGCCTGGAACTGGGCGAGGAAACGCAGCGTTGGATCCACGCCCAGCACGAATCGCGCTCCGGCGCCGAGCATGCGCCAGATGTAGTAGCCGTTGCCGCAGCCCACATCGAGCACCACGCGGCCTGCGAGCGGCGCGATGTGATCCTGCAGGCGGCACCATTTGCGATCCGAGCGCCACTCGCTGTCGATGGTGACGCCGAACAGCGAGAACGGCCCCTTGCGCCATGGGTGCAGTGCCTGCAGCGCCGTCTCGAGCTGTGTACGTTGCGCGGCTGTCGCATCGCTCTCGAGCCCGATACGCACCACGTCCTGTGCGAGTTCGATGCGCGAGGGCCGCAGTTCGGGCAGGGCTGCGATGGCGGCCTCCCAGGCAGCGGCATCGCCGTGACGCGGCGCCGCGAGGCAGCGCTCGAGCAGCATGCACAGGGCCGGTCCCGCGCTGCCGAGCGGCGCCGAGCGAAGCACCTCGATATCGTCCGCGAGCTTCATTTCAGGGCCAGCAGAGACACAAAGTTCAGGCATTGCAGCCATACCGTGACCCGGCTGAAACCGGCTGCCGCGAGGCGGCGTCTGTGGGTGTCGAGAGTCTCCGGCAGCAGCACGTTCTCGAGTGCCGCGCGCTTCTGCGCGATCTCCAGTTCGCTGTAACCCCGCATGTGCTTGAAGCCATGATGCAGCGTCTGCAGCAGCTCCTGCTCGCGCGGGTCATCGAACGCGATTTTTTCCGACAGGACCAGGCAGCCACCGGGATCGAGCGCCTCGGCCAGGCGTCCGAGCAGGGGTTCCCTTGCCTGCGGTGGGATGAACTGGAGGGTGAAATTCATCGTGATCAGCGCGGCCTCGCCAAACTCGCACTGCAACAGGTCCGCGCAGCGTATATCCACCGGTATCGGGCAGGGATCCACCGCCACGATGGCACGGCAGCGCTCGACCATTGCGGGCGAATTGTCGATACCGACGACCCGCGATCCGGCGGGTGCATGGTGGCGGATACTGAGCGTTGAAGCGCCAAGCGAGCAGCCGAGGTCGTAACAGATCCGGCCCGGGCGGGCGTACTCGCGGGTTGCGACGGCGATCATCTGCAGGGTGAGCGCGTAGCCTGGCACCGAGCGGGCAATCATGTCCGCGAACACCCCGGCAACCTCGGCGTCGAAATGAAATGCCCCGACCTGGTCGCGGGGCGCGGCATATACCGCGTCGCGCTCGGGTTGCGCGCTGGATTCCGTCATCGCATGTCTCCATCGGCTGGCACGCGCCCGATCACGCCCGGCGTCATCGATCGGGTCAATCGCAAGCCTGATGGGCAGGCGCATTATAGTCCCGATGCGTTACATTATCGTGATAGAGCGCGAGGCGAACATGAGCGGGAAAAAAGCCGATACCCTGAATCGAATCAAGACGGGCAGCTTCGAGCGTCGCCTGAGTCTCACCCGCATGGGTTTGCTGGCGGGAACACGCTACGTCGCCAGTTCGGCATCCACGATGTTCCTGCCGCGCGAGCAGCGCGAGGCGCGCCGTCGTGAAGCGCTCGGCGAGCAGGCGCGCTACCTGGTGGAGGAACTGGGCAAGCTCAAGGGCAGCGTGGTCAAGATCGGGCAGATGATGGCCCTGTATGGAGAGCATTTCCTGCCCGAGGAAGTGACCGCTGCGCTGCATACGCTCGAAGACCGGACCGTGGCACTCGAATGGCCGGTGATCCGGCGCGAGCTCGAGCGCGAAATCGGACGCCGGCGCATCGCCGAGCTCGAGATCGATCCGGTGCCGATCGGAGCGGCATCGCTTGGCCAGGTTCACCTGGCGCATCGCAAGCTCGACGGGAAGGCGCTGTGCCTGAAGATCCAGTACCCGGGCGTGGCGGCGGCGATCGATTCGGATATCGATGCGGTGGTCGGGCTGTTGCAGATTGGCAGGATGCTGGGCAGCAGCGAAGAATTCGGCGCGTGGCTCGACGAGGTGCGAGCCATGCTGCACCGCGAGGTCGATTACGTCCGCGAGGCGCGCAAGACGGCGCAGTTTCACGATCATCTGCGCCGTGACACCCGCTTCGTGGTTCCCGAGGTTCTGGCCGACTATTCGAGCGCGCATGTGCTCGCGACCAGCTTCGAGCATGGTTACAGCGTTACCAGCGCGGATGTCGAGGCGCTGCCGCTCGAGCGACGCAACGAACTCGGACGCGCGTTCCTGGAACTGTTCCTGCGCGAGATATTCGAGTGGCGTGAACTGCAGACCGATCCGAACTTCGGCAATTACCGGGTGCGTCCCGCCACCACCCGGCGCGGGCACGATCGGCTGGTGTTGCTCGATTTCGGCGCGGTCCAGGAATATCCGGACAGCTTTATCGATCCGCTCGCGGAGATGATCCGCGGGGCGTACCACGGCGACATCGAGCGCGTGATGCAGGGGGCGCTCGACCTGCGTTTCATGCAGCCGCACTTTCCGCAGGCGGTGCAGCGCTCGTTCGCGAAAGTCTGCGCGGGAGTGATCGAGCCGCTGGTCGGACACGCGGGCAATGTGCCGCGCGAGGCGCTCAGCGCCAGCGGTCAATACCGCTGGAAGCACAGTGATCTGCCGCGAAGGATTGCGCGGCAGGCCTCGCGCGCGGCATTCAGCACCTGGTTCCAGGTGCCGCCCAGCGAATTCGTGTTCCTGAACCGCAAGCTGATCGGTGTCTATACGTTCATCGCGGTACTGGGCGCGGAATTCAATGGCGCCGATATCATCGAGAAGTACCTGTAGCGCGGTTTGCCCGCTCTCAACCGCCGAGCGAGGCGCGCAGCCTGCGCACGCGGTCGAGCACCAGTTCGCGGTTGCGCGGACCCATGCGTATCAGCAATTTCTGGGTTTCCGGCAAGGCCTCGAGTGCGGGATCGGCGAACTTGTAGAACACGGACGGACGGACCAGTTCGATTTCCGCGTCCGGGGTGGGTGCCGCCAGCATCAGGTCGAGCCCGGCAAGCAACAGGCTGCGGACATTGCGATCGCCGTTGCCGAGTTCGCTGACCGCTTCCTGCAGCAGCGGTTCGTAGCGGTTGAACCAGCGCGCCAGTGCATCGGTATCGAGCTCTGCCGCTGCGTCGGCCAGCGCATCGTAGCGCGCGAAATTGGCCGGTGCGAGAAACCATTGGTCGCCACGTTGCTCCACCATCAGCTTGCCGGGAACCGCCGGCAACGGCAGTTTGTCGCGCAGCAGCTTGCCGTGCCCGAAGCCATCGGCCTGGATCGAGGCGCGGCGCAACAATTCATCCGCCTGCAGGCTTGGCTGCGCGATTGCGGGCAGGATGTCGGCGAGCGTGGCCCGTACCTCCGGATCGCTGTGCTCGAGTTCGGGCAGTGGCGGTGCACCCTCCGCAGCCTCTGTCGCCGCGCTCGGTGGCGGCGAATTGCCGGCGGCCTGCCTTGGCTCCAGGGTGGATATCGTGCCCGTAGCGGCCGGTGCATTGCTGATCTCTACCGCGGCCGGTTCGGGCGAACTCAGCAGCGCGCGCAGGGCGAGGCCAAGCGCGCCGATCACCAGGACGGCAATCACCAGAAACAGCAGGGGACGGCGACGCGAGGCGCTGCCGTCGTCATACGTTCCCAGTCGGTCGTCTTCGCGGGCTTTCATACGGGGATCCCTCGATTGAGGTTGCAGGCTAGCGCGCCCCCCGTGCAGGGTCAACCGATACGGGTTGGCGCGCGCCGCGGCTTTCGATTAATGTGCCCCACATTCCCGGGCACCGTTGCGGAGAGAAAGAGAAGATGAACTGCTGGTTGTTTGCGATTGCGCTGCCGAGTGCGCTGCTGACCCTCAATCTCTACCATCCGATGCTGCGCCACAAGTGGGGGCACATGCTCAGTTTTGTATTTGGCTGGCTGGTCGGCGAGTTGCTGCCGTTCGTGCTGGTGGTGCAGGTCCTGCTGGTGTTGCTGTTGCTGGCCAAGCACGATGTTCACGGCTTCGGCGATGCGCTGAGCGTCTGTGCCTTGCTGGCATCGTGGGCGGCCATGCTGGTGTATTTCGTGCGCTCCGGCAATGCCGCTGCAGTGATGGAAGCCGCCTTGCAGCGCGCGCTCGGGGTGGATTATCGCAGTCGTATCCGTCCCGGACTGAGCGCGCGGTTTCCGGTTTCGGTATTGCCGCAAAATCTGCTGCACCCGTTCCGGCTCGATCTGCCGGAGGTGCTGCGCATCCGGGACATCGTCTACGCCGAGGCCGAAGGCATGCGGCTGAAGCTCGATGTCTACCAGCATCGGGACAAGCCCGCCGATTGCCCGGTACTGTTGCAGGTTCATGGCGGGGGCTGGACCGAGAAAATGGGCAGCAAGAACGAGCAGGCCAGGCCGCTGATGAACCATATGGCAGCGCGCGGCTGGGTCTGCGTGAGCGTCGATTACCGCCTCAGCCCGACGTCGACATTCCCGGCGCATATCATCGATTGCAAGCAGGCGCTGGCGTGGGTCAAGGAGAATATTTCACGCTATGGCGGCAACCCCGATTTCATCGTCGCCACCGGCGGCTCGGCCGGGGGCCATCTGTGCTCGCTGCTCGCGCTGAGCGCCAACGATCCGCAGTTCCAGCCCGGTTTCGAACAGGCCGACACCAGTGTCCGTGGCTGCGTACCGTTCTACGGGGTCTATGACTTCACCAATCACCTGGGACTGAAGCCGAACCAGGTGCTGCTCGATGCCCTGGAGTCCTACATTCTCAAGACTTCCTATGCCGAATCGCCCGAGCTGTATCGCCAGTCCTCGCCGATATCCCGGGTGCATGCCGGGGCACCGCCGTTTCTGGTCATCCATGGTGACAAGGACAGCCTGTGCGCGGTGGCGGAAGCCCGTCGCTTTGCCGAGGTGCTGGGTGGCGTTTCGGGCCAGGCGGTCGGTTATGCCGAGATCGCCGGTGCGCAGCACGCATTCGATATTTTCCGCTCGTTGCGCAGTGAGTTGGTGATGTACGGCGTCGAGCGCTTCCTGGCGTTTCTGTACAGCCGCTATCTCGACGAGCAGGCCTGAAGCGCGGTCCGGAGGAGCGATCCTGCCGTCAGTTGCCCATGCCGGAGACAGCGGCAAGACGCAAGACGGTTGCTGCCTCGCTCGCGCGAGGTCTTGCAGTCTGCCCTCGCTCAGCCAGGAGCCTGGTGGAGTTCCCAGGCGCGGGCGAGTGCTTCGCCGATGCTCGCGCCGAGCGGCGCCAGCGCGGTGGCGTTCGCGGGCGGTTCGTCGCTGGCGAGCAGTTGGTCCAGCATCCGCACGATCCGTCGCACCAGCCAGAGCACTTCGCGGGTCGTGGCCTGGATCTCGATCAGGCTGGCGGCTGTCGCCGCGTCGCTGTCGCCAGACTCCAGCCAGGGTTCGAGCGCCTCGTTGCCAAGCCCCGATGACAGCGCGACCCACTGTACCTGTGCAATGAGATTCTGCAGGCTGCCCGCGAGACGATTTCCGCCGCAGTCATCCAGCACGCGGCGCAACCCGGAAATCGATTGCAGCAGCGCGGTCAGTGAGCGGTTGGCCTCGATCAGCTCCCGCGCCGAGGGCGGCTCTGGTCCGCTGTTTGCGGGTGCCGGCGCTGACCGGGAACCGAACAGCACGCGCGCTGCCGCCACGTAGTTTGCCTCGGCAAAAGTGCGGCGGTTCACACGCAGGAACGGCATGCAGTCGGTGAGTGTCGCCGTGGCGGGCAGCGCATCGGGGAAGCGCAACCCATGGACCATGTCGCTCAGCGAGATGATCAGCGCCGGCGCTTCGAGTTCGGCAATGGCGCTGCCGCGCGGGTAACCGGCGCCATCGGCGCGCTCGTGATGCTGCTCGAGCACCTGGGCCAGACGCTCCTGGTCGGGCGCAAACCGGCGCACGATGGCCGCACCGATCGGCACGTGACTCTGGATGGACTGCCAGTCCTCGGCGGAAATTCCGGATCTCCTGTCGGCCAGCGCCGGATCGATATGCAGCAGGCCGAGGTCGTGGAACAGTCCTGCCTGGAACACCAGGGCGAGGTCCTCGGGTTCGAAGTCGCGCTCGCTGGCGATCAGCGAGCCGAGCCAGGCCGAGAACAGCGCGCGATGGAACACGCGCGGCAATGTATGCTGCATCACGCCCAACTGCTGCAGCAGGGCAGGTTGCCAGTCGATCGCGTGGCACAGATGATGCACCCGACCCTCGAACCGGAAGTGCTCGTTGATCCGGCGCAGATCGGGCTCGGTGCCGGGAAACTCCAGGAAGATCCCGGCCAGGCGCGCGGCATCGGGGGGGCGGCGCAGGCGAAGTACCTCGTCGACCGGCCTGTTCAGGCGGTGACCGCGCATCTTCTCCGCCGCCAGTGCACCCAGCGGCGTTCCGCGGCGCAGCAGCACGATACCGAACTGGTTGATGACATCTTCGCTGGCAACCACCATCTGGTGGTGCACGCTGGTGTGGGCAAGATGCTCGAGATAGCGAGCGCAGTCGCAGACCGAGAAGTCGGTCAGGGGATCGTCGGGCGCGTTCAGCCGATCTGCCCCAGGCATTGTCGATAGGCGCGCACCGCGCGCTCGAAGCCGAGATGGAGCGCATCCACCGTGAACGCATGTCCGATGGATACCTCCAGCAAGCCCGGGACACGGGCAAAATCGGGCAGGTTCAGCAGGTTCAGATCGTGCCCCGCATTCAACCCGAGGCCTGCGTCGAGGGCGCTGTTGGCGGCGGCGATATAGGGTTCGAGAATTTTCCGTGGTGCTGCGCCGGCCGCGAAGGCCGCCGCATACGGGCCCGTGTACAACTCGATGCGATCGGCGCCGACTGCGCGCGCCAGCACCATTTGTTGCGGATCCGGATCCATGAACAGGCTTGCGCGGATGCCCAGCGCATGCAACTCGTCGATGACCGGGCGTAGCCGTGCGCCGTCGCGGCGCAGGTCGAAACCGTGATCGGAGGTGAGTTGCTGCTCGTCATCGGGAACCAGGGTGCATTGCGCAGGTTTTACCGCGCGCACCAGCGGCAGGAATCCCGGATAGTCGCCCACGTCCGCGCGCGTGCTGCGGGCCGCTCCCGCAAAAGGGTTGCCTTCGACATTGAGTTCCACGTCCAGAATGGCGGCCAATGCCGGCACGTCGCTGGCGCGAATATGGCGCTGGTCGGGTCGCGGGTGCACGGTGATTCCATCGGCGCCCGCCGCTACCGCCAGTCGCGCGTGCGCGGTCACGCTCGGGTAATCGCCCGGGCGTGAATTGCGGATCAGCGCGATCTTGTTGAGGTTGAGCGACAGGCAGATACTCATTCGATGCGTTGGGCCTTCTCGATGATGATCGGGTTGCGCGGCACATCGTCATAGGCGGCAACGGTGTGGGTTTCGACCAGGGCGATTCCGTCGACCACGTCCATTCCCTCGATCACCTTGCCGAATACGGTGTAGCCCGGTTTGCGGCTGACGTAGTCGAAATCGAGCCTGAGGTTGGAGCGCACGTTGATGAAGAACTGTGCAGTGGCGCTGTCGGGATCCTCGGTGCGCGCCATCGCGATCGTGCCGCGTTCGTTGTGCAGATGGTTGCGGGATTCGTTCGGCACCGGGTCGCGAACCGGCTTCTCGATCATCTTGTCGGTGAATCCTCCACCCTGGATCATGAAATTGGGAATCACGCGGTGAAAGATGGTGCCCACGTAATGGCCGCTGTCGACATAGGCGAGGAAATTGGCCACTGCCTGTGGCGATTCGAGCGGGTACAATTCCAGGCGGATTTCACCGGCATTGGTCTTGATGAGCACCTGCGGGTTTGATTCGGCGCCGAGCAGCGGGGACAGCAGGGCGCCGAGCAGGAGCGCGGCAACGGATAACAGTCGTGTCATGTGATCTCCTGGATCAGGGAATGCGCGGGACCTCGTTCAGCCCCACTCGGAGCGGCGTTTGCGGCGCGGGATGATGCGTGGCAGCACCAGCGTGAGGAATCCGCCGATCCCGGTCGCCCAGACGCCATTGATGAACCATTTTTGCCAGGCTTCGTCGTGCAGGCGTGCGTTGTCGGCCTCCAGCACGCTGATCTGGTTTTTGAGCATCTGCACCGTCTCGGTGAGCGTGCGGTTGTTCGCGTCGAGCGTTGTTGCATTGTTCGAAAGCTGGCGCAACTCGACCAGTTCGGTCTGCAGGGCATCGCGGGTCGCCATCGCTGCGTCGGCGTCCTTGCGCAGTTGCTCGATGGCAGTGCTCAGGCTCACGCTGCCATCCTCGGGTTGCCCGAGCGCGTGCAACGCGCTCAGCACCTGATAGCGGGCACCGGGTTCGCGCTTCAGGTAGCGGCTTGGCAGCCAGCCTTCGTTGCCGTCGTGAGTACGTACCCGGCTCCAGCCCAGTTCCCGGTCCTCCTCGAGCACGGTCACCGCGGTGCCGCTCGGCAGACCCTGGTGAACGACCCGGTGTTCGGTGCTGCCACCGGTGCGCAGCGGCACGAACACGGTATCTTCGATGTAGCGTTCCTGTGCCTGGGCGGAAACCGCAATGGTGCCTGTAAGCAGGAGCAGGCAGAGCAATCGGGAGAACATGGGGAAATACTCTGGGAAATTGTTCAGTTTCATCACTAACTCATTAATTTAGCTAGATTCAGTGGCCTGTCAAATGGTCTCGCTCGTTGCCGGATGCGGGCCTCAGGGTAGCACCTTGCGAAACGGCTTGACGCTGACACGGGCATATACGCCGGCCGCCACATAAGGGTCGGCCGCGGCCCATTGCTCTGCCGCGTCAAGGCTGTCGAAGTGCGCGACGATCAGGCTGCCGGAAAAGCCCGCTTCTCCGGGATCCTCGCAATCCACGGCGGGGTGCGGTCCGGCCAGCAGCAGGCGTCCTGCATCCTGCAGCGCCCGCAGCCTTGCCAGATGCTCCGGGCGGGCCGCGAGACGCTGTGCCAGGGTGTCGGCGTTGTCTTCGGCGATGATGGCGTAAAACAGCATGGTTTGATGATCTCGCGCAGGCGTCAATTGGAATCCGCTGGCGGCCCGTCCTTGTCCGCCTCGAGGTGCGGCATGATCAAAAGCACGGTCAGCGCACTCAATACCAGCGTGAAGCCGATGGCACTGTAGAGCTTGTAACTCACCCAGGTCGCTTCGCTGAAACGGTAGGCAACGTAGAGGTTCAGCGCGCCAACCACCAGGAAATTCGCGATCCACAGCAGGTTCAACTGGCGCCAGACGCGCTCGGGCAACGTGAGTTGAGCCCCCATTGCGCGCTGCATGACCGTTTTGCCGGTCCACATCGAGGTGCCGGCAAAAATGCCCGCCAGCACCCAGTTGAAGATGGTTGGCTTCCACTGGATGAACAACTGGTTGCGCAGGGCCAGCGTCGCGCCGCCGAACACCAGCACGGTTGCCGCAAGCAGCAGCAGGCGTTTCTCGATGTGACCGGTGATCAGGCGGGTCAGGACGACCTGTCCCAGTGTCGCGAGGATCAGAATCCAGGTGGCGGAATAGATGCCGTCGAAGCGATAGTGCCAGCCCCACAATTCGACGGTGCGGCCATCGAACTGGTAGACCGCAAAGAAAAGAATGATGGGAACGAGTTCCGCAATTTGCTTCATGTTGTGTCGCTGATCGCCGGGTCGTGAAAAGACGCTGGTGAGAGTATGGCAGCGCAAATCCGTTATTCTAGCCGCCGCGCTCATGTTCCACACAGGCAAATTTCGTGCTCGTCGACTTGCATACCCATACTCTCGCCTCCGACGGAGAGCTTTCGCCACAGGCAATGCTGGCGCTGCAGGCCGCCGAGGGCACCGCCCTGACGGCCTTCACCGACCATGACACGCTGGACGGCTGGGATCAGGTCCAGGCCGGCGCAGCGGTGGCCCACGGCGGTCCCAGGCTCATTTCCGGGATCGAGTTCTCCAGCGCCTCGAACGGACGCGAGATCCATGTGGTGGGGCTCGGCTTCGATGCGGATCATTTGCCGCTGCGTAACGCGGTTGCGATGCAGGCACAGTGTCGGCGCGAGCGCGCGGAGCGTATCGGTGCGCGGCTCGAGCATCTCGGGGTGCGCGGTGCGCTCGAGGGTGCCGAACGGCTGGCGCAGGGCAGCATGCTGGGACGCCCGCATTTCGCCCGCTTCCTGGTCGAGAGCGGTCGGGTGCGCAATATCGAGGCCGCGTTTCGCAAGTACCTGGGCAAAGGCAAGCCGGCGGCCAGCGCGGTACTGTGGCCGGAACTCGAGCACGCCATTGCCTGGATCCGGGCGGCCGGTGGAATCGCGGTGCTGGCACATCCGCTGGCCTACGAGCTGTCACGCCGCCAGCTGAATGCGCTGGTCGGTGCCTTCAGGGAGTGTGGTGGAGAGGCGATCGAGGTGGCGCTTCCGGGCCTGGAGGAGGCGAAGCTGGCGCTGGCCGCCGGTCTTGCGCGCTCGCACGGACTGCGCGCCTCCGCTGGCAGCGATTTGCATTCGAGCGAACAGGGCTGGCGCTTGCCCTCGCGGATTCCGCCGCTCCCGGACTTTCTCGAACCGGTCTGGAACGCATGGGTTTGATCGACCCGCGGGCAGGCCGTACACTCGCCGCCCGTCCGGGTTGCCTCGACGACCCGGTCTCGCGGGCCCACTATTCAGCGGAAGCGATGCCTTGAGCCAGTTTTTCCAGATCCATCCCCTCAATCCCCAGCCGCGGCTGGTGAGCCTGGTCGTGGAGCAGTTGCGGCGCGGGGCGGTGATCGTCTATCCCACGGATTCCGCCTACGCGCTGGGTTGTCATATTGGCGACAAGGCCGCGCTCGATCGCATCCGCGCGATCCGGCGTCTCGATGTGCGGCACAATTTTACCCTGATGTGCCGCGACCTGTCCGAACTCTCCACCTATGCGCAGGTCGACAACGCCAGCTACCGCCTGCTGCGCACCCATACTCCGGGTCCTTATACCTTCATCCTGCGCGCGACCCCGGAGGTTCCGCGACGGCTGATGCATCCCAAGCGCAAGACCATCGGCATGCGGGTGCCGGACAATGCCATTGCGCTGGCGCTGCTCGAGGCGCTCGATGAGCCGATCATGAGCGTCACGTTGTCACTGCCGGGCGAGGAGTTGCCGTTGAATGACCCGGAGGATATCCGCGAGCGGCTCGAGCACCTGGTCGATGTGATCGTCGACGGAGGCAGTTGCGGGCTCGAACCCACGACGGTGATCGACCTGGCGGGCGAAGCGCCCGAGATCATCCGCCGCGGCAAGGGTGATGCGGCGGTCTTCGAGTGATATACGGGTGGGCCGGCGCCATCGCGCCCGTTATAATCGCCCGTCTTCTGTCTGCATGGAAATCTGCCCGAATGGAGCCCACTTGACGCATTCTGATGCCAGTGACAACTGCGCGCAGGAATTGATCGAACCGCTGGCATCGGTCCCGGTTCAGGCGCCGACGTCGCGAAGAAGCGTCCGGGCAACAGGAATTGCCGTTCGCGCTGGTGCATGGCAAGCCGCTCATGGTGCTGCCGCGCGATCTGTATATCCCGCCCGAGGCACTGGAGGTCTTTCTCGAGACCTTCGAAGGCCCTCTCGACCTGCTGCTGTACCTGATAAGGCGCCAGAATCTCGATATTCTCGAGATCAACGTGGCCCGGATCACCGAACAGTACATGCAGTACGTCGAGCTGATGGATGCAGTGCACTTCGAGCTGGCGGCGGAATACCTGGTGATGTCGGCGATGCTCGCCGAGATCAAGTCGCGCATGCTGCTGCCGCGCCAGGAAAGCGGGCTGGATGAGGAACTCGATCCACGCGCGAGCCTGATCCGGCGCCTGCAGGAGTATGAACAATTCAAGCAGGCGGCCGAGGACATCGATTCGCTGCCGCGCCTCGAACGCGACGTGTTTGCGGCCAATGCGGAGCCACCGGAAATTCGCCGCAGCCGCGTCCATCCGCAGGTCGATCTGCGCGAATTGCTGCTGGCCTTCAGCGATGTGGTACGTCGTGCCACACTGCACGGCAGTCATCATATCCAGTTCGAGAAGTTGTCGACGCGCGAGCGCATGGCACAGGTTCTGGCGCGCCTGCAGACACCGCACTTCGTGCCCTTTGTCGCGCTGTTCACGGTGGAGGAGGGACGCATGGGCGTGGTCGTCACCTTCCTCGCGATCATGGAGCTGATCAAGGAGTCGCTGGTAGAAATGGTGCAGTCGGAACCGTTTGGACCCATTCACGTAAGGCCGCGAGGGCAGGATGCAATTGAAGTCGATAATTGAAGGTGCGCTGCTGGCGGCGGGGCGGGCACTCACGCTGGCGGAAATCGCGGACCTGTTCGATGCCCCGAGCCGCCCGGGCGACGAGGAGCTGGGTACGGCGCTGGAGGAATTGCGGGCCGATTGCGCCGGGCGCGCGCTGGAACTGCGCGAGGTCGCAAGCGGCTACCGGCTGCAGGTGCGCCAGCAATTTGCGCCGTGGATAGCCAGGCTGTGGGATGAAAAGCCCGCGCGTTACTCCCGCGCCCTGCTCGAGACGCTGTCGCTCATTGCTTATCGCCAGCCGATCACGCGTGGCGATATCGAGGAGATCCGCGGCGTGGCGGTCAACCCGAACATCATCCGCACGCTGCAGGAGCGCGAGTGGGTGCGGGTAGTCGGGCAGCGTGATGTGCCGGGGCGCCCGGAACTGTTTGCGACGACGCGCCAGTTTCTCGATCATTTCGGGCTGAGCGGGCTCGACCAGTTGCCGACGCTGGCCGAGATCAAGGACTTCGAGCAGGTGAGCCCGGTGCTGGAGCTGGCGATCGATGTGCAAAGCGCCCCCGCGGAGGATGTCCTCGCCGGGTCGGACGGGGCCTGCGAGGCGGACGCAACCGCAATCGCTCGATTCGATGTCGAGCCGGACGCGGATATGGATACCGCAGAGCAGGAATTCGGTGCCGGGACGGGGGACGAACCGGAACCCTCAGCGGCCCCCGAAGCGGACGCTGATCCGGATCACTCCGGGGCAACCGATGCGTTCCGGGACGAGCGATCGTGACCGATCCGGTGCGTCTGCAGAAAGCCCTTGCGGACGCCGGGCTGGGTTCGCGACGCGAGATCGAGCGCTGGATAGAGGCGGGGCGTATCCAGCTGAACGGGCGCGTGGCCACGTTGGGGCAGAAGGTCGGACCCGATGACAGCGTGCTGGTCGATGGCCGGGCGGTGCGCGTGGCCCGGGCCGCGGCGAGCGCGCCCCGGGTGCTCGCCTACAACAAGCCGGAAGGGGAAATCTGCAGTCGTCGCGATCCGGAGGGGCGGCCAACCGTGTTCGGCGCTTTGCCACGGATACGCGATGCGCGCTGGGTGATCGTGGGCCGACTCGATTTCAACACCAGCGGCCTGCTGCTGGCAACGGACTCCGGTGAACTGGCCGCGCGATTGATGCATCCGGGCCGGCAAATCGAGCGCGAGTACCTGGTGCGGGTGCTCGGCGAGGTGGATGCGGCGCTGCTGGCGCGGTTGCGCGAGGGCGTGGCCCTGGACGATGGCATGGCCTCGTTCGACGAGGTACGTGAACAGCCGGGAGGCTCGGGCAGCAATCGCTGGTTCTCGGTGGTGTTGCGCGAGGGCCGTAACCGCGAGGTGCGGCGGCTTTGGGAATCGCAGGGCTGCAAGGTCAGCCGCCTCAAGCGGGTACGCTTCGGGGGCGTGGTGCTCGGGCCGCGGGAGCGCCGCGGCACCTGGCGCGAATTGACCGAGGCAGAGGTTGCGCTGCTGGGTGCCAGCGTGGGTTTGCAGCAGGCAGCGGAAGCGGGCGAGCCGCAACAGCGTCGCGAGCAACGCGCCAGGCGCGCACCGGTTACCCGCGTGGCAACCACGCGGTCGGCAAGCGCGCGTGCCGCGACCACCCGGCGCAAGCGCTGATCAGCTGGCGGCGACGACCCGGTTGCGGCCCTGGTTCTTGGCGGCATAAAGCGCACGGTCCGCGCGATCGAACAGCTCGCCGATGGTTTCATCGTGACGGAATTCGCCGCAGCCGATACTCACCGTGATCGTTGGTGCCGATCCGCCGTCTGGCTTGCGATGCGTCGCGATACGCTGGCGGATACGCTCCGCGATTTCCATGCCCTTGACCTGGGCCGTCTGGCTCAGCATCACCACGAATTCCTCGCCACCAAAGCGAAACGCCTGATCGTAGGGACGCAGACAATCGGTGATCTGCGCCGCCACGGTGCGCAGCACCTGATCGCCCGCGCTGTGTCCAAAGCAGTCGTTGATGCGCTTGAAGTGATCGATGTCGACCACCAGTAACGCGAACGGATGTCCGAAGCGATGCGCGGGCCAGTTCGGTGGCGAGTGATGCGTCGAGCGCCATGCGATTGCCGAGGCCGGTGAGCGAATCCTTGCGTGCCAGCAGCTTGAGCCGGTGATGGCACAGCGCATTGCTCAAGGGCGCACTCAGCAGTGAAAGCGCGTTCGCCAGCGGTGCCCGGGCCTCCAGCGCGGTCTGCAGTTCGATATCGCCGATGTGTGCGCCGCCGTGTTGCAGGCGCGAACGCAGGCTGTAGCGCCCGCCATTGCCGACCAGAAAGGCCTCGCCGGTATCGGGCGCGGTGTAGCAGAGTCCCTCGATCGGCAGCGAGGTACGCGTCTCGATCAGGAACTCCTCGAGCAGCGTATGGATATCGAGATGCCGGTGCAGGCGATTGATGAGTTGCAGCTCCGCGAGGGCCGGACTGCGATCCTCGGGCGTATCGAGGAACATCGCCGCGGGACGGGCATTGGGGCAGGGAAACTGGAGAATGTCTGCTCCTGGCATACGCGGTATTACCGTGGAGTGGAATTTGGTAGCGGGCAGCGAAGCGATATTCATGCCAAAGAAGCAAGGCACCGGCTAACCCATTGAAAATAATAGGCTTGGTCTGGGTGCGCTGACGCACCTGAAAAGTGGGGGGCGAATTCCTGATCGTAACGACAGGAAATTGGCGTGGTGTGCGGATGCTTGCGTCGTCAATTCGTCGCGGTGGCAATGGTTATCCGGGCTGGGCATCCAGCGAGCGGCCAGAAACCCCCGCGCTTGCCGGCCCCATCAGGTATAGATAGCTGGGCATGATCGCCGCGGGCGACGGGTTGCGTTGCGGCGGTTCGGCCGGATAGGCGGTGCGCCGCATGGTGGTGTTGGTGGCGCCCGGATTGATGCAGTTGACGCGGATCCGCGTGGTGTTCTGCAATTCGTCCGCAAGCACCTGGGAAAGTCCTTCGACCGCAAACTTCGACACTGCGTAGGCACCCCAGTAGGCGCGACCGCGCCGCCCGACGCCGGAGCTCGAGAACAGCACGGATGCCTCGGGTGCGGCCATCAGCGCGGGCAGCAGGGCGCGGGTGAGCACGAATGCCGCTTCCACGTTGACCTTCATCACCTCGCGCCACTGCTCGAGGGGATACTGCTCGAGCGGGGTGCGCGGCCCGAGCAGCGCCGCGTTGTGCAGCAGCCCATGCAGACAACCGAGTTCCGCGCCCAGTTGCCCGGCGAGCGCGGCAAAATCGCTCTCGGTGGCGCGCGCCAGGTCGAGCACCTGGATGACGGGCTGCGGCGCTCCGCTGGCGACGATCGCGTCGTAGCAACTTTCGAGCTTTGCCTGGGTGCGTCCCAGCAGCACCACGGTCGCGCCATGGGTCGCGAAGCATTCAGCCGCGGCGCGTCCGATACCGTCGCCGGCGCCCGTTACCAGGATATTGCGGCCGTCGAGCAGTGCCGGTGGTGCTTGATATCGATGTGCTTCGGTTGTCATCAGCTCTTCCGCGTGATCAATGCCCGTAGAAATGTCGCGCGAGAACGTCTTGTATTCCGGCCACGGTATCGGCGTAGAAATCGGCGTTCCAGTCGCTGGCGAGTTCGCCCTGGTCGAGGTAGCCATAGGTCGCGGCTATGGTTGCCATGCCGGCCTGGCGCCCGGCCTCGATGTCGCGGCGATGATCGCCCACATAAACCGACTCCTCGACCGCGCAGCCCAGCCTGCTGCAGGCGAGCAGCAAGGGCTCCGGGTCGGGCTTGGTGCGCGTGACGTGATCAGGGCAGACCAGCACGCCGGGCGCAGGCCGCAGCGCCACGCGTTCCATCAGCGGGGCCGCCAGATAACTCGGCTTGTTGGTTACCACGCCCCAGGAAATTCCACGCAGCCCAAGTTCTCCGAGCAGCTCGACGATGCCCGGAAACGGCACGGTATCCACCAGCAGGTGGCCATCGTAGAGCTCCAGCAAACGCAGCCTGAGAGCTTCGAAGCGGGGATGATCCTCGGCGATGCCAAAAGCCTGCCGGACCAGGGCCCGGGCCCCGTTCGAAACCGTGCGTCGCACCAGATCGTAAGCCATGGGCTCGCGGTCGTTCTCGGCCAGCAGCAGGTTGATCACGGTTGCGAAATCGGGTGCCGTATCGAGCAATGTGCCGTCGAGATCGAACAGCACGCTGCGCAGGCGCGCGCGCTTGCTCATCCGGGGCGGCGCGCATGCACGAGATAATTCACATCCACATCGCTGCCGAGGCTGAACGCCTGGGTGAGCGGGTTATACAGCATACCCGAGATGTCCTGGGTATCGAGCCCGGCGCGCCGGGCCCAGCCTGCCAGCTCGGAGGGGCGGATAAAGCGCGCGTAATCGTGGGTTCCCTTGGGCAGCAGGCCGAGCAGGTGCTCTGCCCCCACGATTGCGAACAGGTAGCTCTTGGGATTGCGATTGATGGTTGCGAAGTACACGTCTCCACCGGGCCGCACGAGTTGCGCGCAGGCATCGACCAGCGAGGCAGGGTCCGGCACGTGCTCCAGCACTTCCAGGCAGGTGACGATGTCGTAGCTCCCGGCCGCTTCGTTCGCCAGATCCTCGGCGGTGGACAGCCGGTAATCGATATCGAGGCCCGATTCGAGCAGGTGCAGGCGCGCCACCGCCAGTGGTGCCTCGCCCATGTCGATGCCGGTCACGGTTGCGCCGCGCTGCGCCAGGCCCTCGCTCAGGATGCCACCGCCGCAGCCCACATCGAGCACCCGTTTGCCGGCCACCGCCGAACGCCGGTCGATGTAGTTGGCCCGCAGGGGATTCATCTGGTGCAGGGGACGGAACTCGCCGGATGGGTCCCACCAGCGGCTTGCAAGCGCCTCGAACTTGGCGATCTCCGCGGCATCGATATTGGCTCGGGTATCGGCATTCATCCGTCGTGGTACTCCTCAGGCATTGGCGATGCGATCGTGCCACACACGCATCTGCGCAAGCAGCCGGTCGGTGTCGAGTTCGCAAGGACGGCCCTCTTCCAGCAACAGGCGCCCCTCCACCCACGCGTGGCTTACCGCGCTGCGGTTTGCGGCGTAGACGAGCGCTGAATGCATATCGTAGAGCGGGTTGCAGTCGATGCGCTGCATGTTCACGGCGATCAGGTCGGCGTCCTTGCCCGGCACCAGGCTGCCGATGCGCTCGGCGATGCCGAGTGCTTGCGCGCCGCTCAGGGTCGCCATGCGGATCGCGGCGTGCGCCGACAATGCGGTCGGATCGCCGCTGCTGCCCTTGGCCAGCAATGCGGCAAGGCGTGTTTCCGCGAACATGTCGAGCGCGTTGTTGCTGGCAGCACCGTCGGTGCCGAGCGCGACGTTGATTCCGGCACCGAGCAGGCTGCGCACCGGGCAGAAACCGGCTGCGAGCTTCAGATTGGAACTCGGGCAATGCACGATCTGCACGCGGTTGCGCGCCAGCTGCTCGAGGTCCTCGACGGCAACCTGGGTCATGTGCACCGCCTGCAGGCGCGGCGACAGCAGGCCCAGGCGGTCCAGCCGGGCAAGCGGGCGCAAGCCATGCTGCGCGATCGAGTCGCGCACTTCGTCGGCGCTCTCGTGCAGGTGCATCTGCACCGGGGCGTCGAGTTCGGCGGAAAGCGTCGACACGCGCGCCAGCGTGGCGTCGCCGGTGGTGTAGGGGGCATGTGGCCCGAAGGCAAAACCGAGCCGCGGGTTGCCCTTGAAGCGATCACGCACCTGCAGCCCCTTGCCGATGTATTCATCGGCGTTGGCGGCCCAGGCGCTGGGAAGATCGAGAATCGGGAAAGCGATCTGCGCCCTGCATCCGCTCTCGAGCACTGTCGCGGCGACCACATCGGGGAAGTAGTACATGTCGCTGAAACAGGTGGTGCCCCCGCGCAGCATCTCCGCGATGGCCAGGCGCGTGCCGGTACGGACGAAGTCCTCCCCGACCCAGCGCGCCTCCGCCGGCCAGACATGGTTTTGCAGCCAGTCCATAAGGGTGTGATCGTCCGCGAGCCCGCGCAACAGCGTCATCGCCGCGTGCCCGTGGGTGTTGACCAGCCCCGGCATCAGCAGATGATCCGGCAATTGCCACTCGCGTGCCGCCCGATAGCGCCCCGCCACCGAGGCGCTCGGCAGGATCGCCGCGATGCGACCCTTGTCGATCACCACGCAATGCCGCTCGAGCACCACATCGGAGGGCTCAACCGGCAGGACCCAGCCCGCGTGGACGATCTGTTCGACCGGTTCCAGATCCATTGCTTCCCGTGCGCGATCCGCGATTGACGAAGCGCGCAAGTATAACCGCAAGACCACTGCCCCGGTGCCCGCGTACCGCGCCCGTGAGGCCTTATCCGCGCCGCCACCTCGTGTGCTATGATGCCGCCTTTTTTGAGGGGCCCGGAGGATGATCCCGGGCAACCTTCCCCCCGACTTCCGGCGGGACAGGAATCAAGTTGTTTTTCAGGTGGTTATGGGCGAATCAGCAAAAGAGATCGTAGCGGTCAGCATCGAAGACGAGTTGCGTCAGTCCTATCTCGATTATGCGATGAGCGTGATCGTCGGACGGGCGCTTCCGGACGTGCGCGACGGCCTCAAGCCAGTGCATCGCCGGGTGCTGTTCGCGATGAGCGAACTGGGCAACGACTGGAACAAGGCCTACAAGAAATCCGCGCGCGTGGTCGGCGATGTGATCGGCAAGTACCACCCTCACGGTGACTCGGCGGTCTACGACACCATCGTGCGCATGGCGCAGTCGTTCTCGATGCGCTACGTGCTGGTCGACGGGCAGGGCAACTTTGGCTCCGTCGACGGTGACTCGGCCGCCGCGATGCGCTACACCGAGATCCGCATGCGCAAGATCGCCCACGATCTGCTGGCGGATCTGGACAAGGAAACCGTCGATTTCGTGCCCAATTACGATGGCACCGAGATGATCCCCGCGGTGATGCCAACGCGCATCCCCAACCTGCTGGTGAACGGTTCGGCCGGCATCGCGGTCGGCATGGCGACCAATATCCCGCCGCACAACCTGACCGAAGTCATCCGCGGCTGCCTGGCGCTGATCGATGATCCGGATATCGATATCGACGCCCTGATCGAGATCATACCGGGCCCCGACTTCCCGACCGGCGGGATCATCAACGGCCGCCTCGGGATCGTCGAGGCCTATCGCACCGGGCGCGGACGCATCTATGTGCGGGCACGGGCCGAAGTCATCGTCGACGACAGCAGCGGCCGCGAAACCATCATCATTTCGGAGATTCCCTACCAGCTCAACAAGGCGCGCCTGATCGAGAAGATCGCGGAGCTGGTCAAGCAGAAGCGTATCGAAGGCATCAGCGAGCTGCGCGATGAATCCGACAAGGACGGCCTGCGCGTGGTCATCGAGCTGCGTCGTGGCGAGTCCGGCGAGGTGGTGCTGAACAACCTCTACGCGCAAACGCAGCTCGAGAGCGTGTTCGGTATCAACGTCGTGGCGCTGGTCGATGGTCAGCCGCGCACCCTCAACCTGAAGGAAATGCTGGAAGCGTTCCTGCGTCACCGGCGGGAAGTCGTCACCCGGCGTACCGTCTATCTGCTGCGCAAGGCGCGTGAGCGCGGGCATCTGCTGGAAGGACTGGCGATTGCGCTGGCCAATATCGAAGCGGTGATCGAACTGATCCGCAGTTCGCCGAGTTCGGTGGAAGCGCGCGAGCGGCTCATCGCGCGGTCGTGGGAGCCGGGCTCGGTGCTGGTCATGCTGGCCAAGGCCGGTTCCGATGCCTGTCGCCCGGAGGATCTCGCGCCCGAATACGGCTTGCGTGAAGGCGTCTATCGCCTGTCACCCGAGCAGGCGCAGGCAATTCTCGATCTGCGTCTGCATCGCCTGACCGGCCTCGAGCATGAAAAGCTGCTCGAGGAATACCAGCAGAAACTCGCCCAGATCGCGGATTACCTGGATATCCTCGGCGATCCGGGGCGGCTGATGCGGGTGATCCGCGAAGAGCTCGAAGTCGTGTCCGCGGAGCATGGTGACGCGCGCATGACCGAGATCGTTTCGAGCCGCCTCGATCTCAGCGCCGAGGACCTGATTCCGGTGGAAGAACGCGTGGTCACGGTGTCTTTCGGCGGCTACGCGAAATCCCAGCCGCTCGAGACCTACCAGTTGCAGCGCCGCGGCGGTATGGGGCGCTCCGGTGCACCGGTGCGCGACGAGGACTCCATCGAGCACCTGCTGATCGCGAGCACCCACGATACGATCCTGTGTTTTTCGGATCGCGGCCGGGTTTACTGGCTCAAGGTCTACGAGATTCCGGTGGCCTCGCGTATCGCCAAGGGCCGTCCGCTGGTGAACCTGCTGCCGCTGGTGGACGGCGAACGCATCACCTCCTTGCTGCCGGTAACCAGCTACAGTGCGGATCGCTGGGTATTCATGGCGACATCGGATGGTACCGTGAAGAAGACGCCGCTCGATGCGTTTTCGCGCCCGCGCGGTGCCGGCCTGATCGCGATCGGTCTCGGCGAGGGCGATCACCTGGTCGGTACCGCGATCACCGATGGCGACAGCGATGTGATGTTGTTCAGCAGCGGCGGCAAGGCCGTGCGCTTCAAGGAATCCGCGGTGCGCGCGATGGGACGCAGCGCCCGAGGCGTCAGGGGGATCCGTCTTCGCGAGGGGCAACGGGTGGTTTCCCTGATCGTGCCCGATTCGACCTCCGCCCATGTGCTGTCCGTAACCGAGAAAGGCTACGGCAAACGCACCGCGACCGGGGACTTCCCGTTGCGCGGACGCGGCGGACAGGGTGTGATCGCGATGCGCACCGGCGCGCGCAATGGCAATCTGGCGGTTGCCATTGGTGTCGCGCCCACGGACGAGGTGATGCTGATCAGCGACCAGGGAACCCTGTTGCGCACGCGCGTCGAGCAGATTTCATTGCTCGGCCGCAACACCCAGGGTGTACGGATCATGAATATCCGCGAAGGCGAGAAGCTGGCGCGCCTGGCGAGCATTTCGGAGTCCGAGCAGGTTGCCCGTGACGACGAGGGTGATGATGAGGTGGCAGCGGGCGATGAAGCCGAGTGACGGTCTGCCGGCGTTTTTTCAGCATATGAGGTCAGCATTACGATGAGCAGGGTGTTCAATTTCTGCGCGGGACCGGCCGCGCTGCCAGAGTCAGTTCTCGAGCGCGCACGCGATGAGCTTCTCGACTGGCACGGACGCGGACTTTCAGTGATGGAAATGAGCCATCGCAGCCGCGAGATGGTCGGCATAGCCGAACAGGCCGAAGCGGATTTTCGCGAGCTGATCGGCATCGGCGACGATTATGCGGTGCTGTTTCTGCAAGGTGGTGCCACAGCGCAGTTCGCCGCGGTGCCACTCAACCTGCTGGGTGCGTGCACCTCGGCCGATTATGTGAACACCGGGCAATGGTCGATAAAGGCGATCGCCGAAGCGCAGAAATTCTGCAAGGTCAATGTGGCGGCGAGTTCCGAAGCCGAGCGCTTCATGAGCGTTCCCGCCGAGCAGTCGTGGCAGCGCTCGGCCGACGCCGCGTATCTCCATTACACCCCGAACGAAACCATCGGCGGCGTGGAATACGGCTGGGTTCCCGAGGCCGGCAAGGTGCCGCTGGTGGCCGATATGTCCTCGACGATCCTGTCGCGCCCGCTCGACGTCACGCGCTTCGGTGTGATCTATGCCGGCGCCCAGAAAAACATCGGGCCGGCGGGGCTGGTGCTGGTCATCGTGCGCCGCGACCTGCTGGGGCATGCCGATCCGCGCACGCCCGCCGTGCTCGACTGGACATTGCAGGCCAAGAACGCCTCCATGTACAACACGCCGCCGACTTTCTCGATCTATCTCGCCGGACTGGTCTTTCAATGGCTGAAAGCGCGTGGCGGACTTGTTGCCGTCGGCGAGGAGAACCGGCGCAAGGCGCAGACCTTGTACAGCTATATCGATGGCAGCGGTTTCTACGCGAACCCGGTCGATCCGGCGGCCCGGTCATGGATGAACATCCCGTTCACGCTGGCGGATTCCGCGCTCGAGAAGCCGTTCCTGGCGCAGGCGAATGAGCGCGGCCTGCTCAATCTCGAAGGACATCGCTCGGTAGGTGGCATGCGTGCCAGCATCTACAACGCGGTCGGCATGGACGCGGTGGAGGCGCTGGTCGGTTTCATGAAGGACTTTGCGGCGCAGAAGGGCTGAGCAAGGTGGTGTCAGAGAGTACGCCGGCAAGCGCCGACCTGGAGCGGATCCGCGGCGAGATCGACCGCATCGATCGGCAGTTGCAGGAACTGCTCAATCGCCGTGCCGAGTGCGCGCAGCAGGTCGCCGAGGTAAAGAAAGCCGAATTGTCCGGTGCGGGACCGCAGCCCGACGGGTCGGGCGCGGCATTCTATCGCCCGGAACGCGAAGCGCAGGTTCTGCGGCGCGTGATGCAGCGCAACAGCGGGCCATTGCCGGCGGCGGAAGTCGCGCATATTTTTCGCGAGATCATGTCGGCCTGCCTGGCACTCGAAAAGCCCATGACGATTGCCTTTCTCGGGCCGGAGGGAACCTTCACCCAGGCCGCCGCGATCAAGCATTTCGGGCACGCGGTGCAGAGCCGCCCGCTGGCGACGATCGGCGCGGTGTTCGACGCGGTGGAGTCCGGAGAGGCGGACTACGGCGTCGTGCCGGTGGAAAATTCCACCGAAGGTATGGTCACGCACACCCTGGACAGCTTCATAAAGTCCTCGCTGAAGATTTGTGGCGAGGTCGAACTGCCGATCCGCCTGCACCTGCTGGGAGCGCCCGATTGCCGCGTGGAGAAGCTGAGACGTATCTGTGCACACCAGCAGGCGCTGGCACAAAGCCGCAATTGGCTGGAGAAAAACTGGCCGGACATCGAGCAGCAGCCCACCTCCAGCAATGGCGAGGCGGCGCGCCTGGCCGCGGCAGATGTCTCGGTGGCGGCGGTGGCGGGCGATATGGCCTGTGATACCTACGGATTGGTCCGGCTCGCCTCCAATATCCAGGATTATGCCGCCAATACCACTCGCTTTCTGGTCGTGGGACGCGAGCAGGTGCGCCCGAGCGGCAGCGACAAGACATCGATCATCGTCTCCACCCGCAACAAGCCGGGGGCTTTGTTCCGCCTGCTCGAGCCGTTCCAGCGCGAGCAACTGATGCTGACGCGGATCGATACGCGGCCCTCGCGTTCGGAGACCTGGACATATCTGTTCTTCATGGAATTCGAAGGTCACCAGGAGGACCCGAAGGTCGCGGCGGTGTTGCGCGAGCTCGAGGAGCAGACGGTGATGATGAAGATTCTCGGCTCCTATCCGCAGGCTGTCATCTGAGAATGAAAAACGACGCGCTTCGTATCGACAACCTGCTGGTGATCGGTCTCGGACTGATCGGTGGCTCGCTGGCAATGGCCTTGCGCGGGCGCGGTTTCGCCGGCTCGTTCAGTGCATTCAATCGCAGTCCGTCCGGTATCGAACTGGCATTGCGGAGCGGCATCATCGATGTGGCTCCGGCATCGCTCGAGGAGGCGATTGCTGCCGCTGACCTGATCGTGATCGGTGTGCCGACCCTTGCCGTCGAGCAGGTGATGGAAGCCATCGCCCGGCATCGGCGCCCCGGCGCGGTGGTGACGGATGTCGCCAGCGTCAAGGGAAGCGTGGTCGAGGCTGCGCGGCGTGTATGGGGTGAAGTTCCCGCATGGCTGGTGCCGGGCCATCCCATTGCGGGTTCGGAAAAATCCGGTGTGCAGGCGGCGCGCGTGGACCTGTTCGAGCGTCATCGCGTGATCCTCACGCCGCTCGCTGAAACCGCTCCGGCGGCGCTCGAGCTGGTCGATTCGATGTGGCGTCTGACCGGCGCGGAGGTGGTGCACATGGGTGTCCTCGAGCACGATCGCGTGCTCGCGATGACCAGCCATTTGCCGCATGTGCTGGCATTTTCGCTCGTCGACAGCCTCGCAAGACAACCCGCGAGCGCGGATATTTTTCGCTTTGCCGCGGGCGGATTCCGCGATTTCACCCGCATTGCCTCGAGTGACGTGGTGATGTGGCGCGATATCGCGCTTGCCAACCGCGATGCCCTGCTGGGAGCGATCGATGGCTTTTGCGCACAGCCTGTCCGGGTTGCGCGAGGCGATTGCCGCAAGCGACGGGAGCCGCATCCAGGAGGTGTTCGAGCACGCCCGCAGCGCGCGTGAAATCTACCTGCGCTGGCACGAGGAAAGCGATCAGCAGCGATCGCGCACGGGAGCGGGGGAGTGAGCGTGCAGGACGGCAGACTTGATTTCGTGGCGCGTGGTGGCGGCTCGTTGCAAGGTGTGCTGCAGGTGCCCGGTGACAAATCGATCTCGCATCGCTCGATCATGCTCGGCTCGCTTGCCGAGGGAGTGACGCAGATCAGCGGTTTTCTCGAAGGCGAGGACAGCCTGGCGACGATTGCGGCCTTTCGTGCGATGGGAGTGCGCATCGCGGGGCCCGACGCGGGCGCGGTGCGCATCGACGGTGTCGGGCTGCACGGCCTGCGTGAGCCGCAGGGCGAGCTGTACCTCGGCAATTCGGGCACCTCGATGCGGCTGTTGACGGGGCTGCTGTGCGCCCAGCGTTTCCCGACCCGCCTGACCGGCGATGCCTCGCTGAGCCGTCGCCCGATGGCGCGCGTGGCCGATCCCCTGCGCCTGATGGGTGCCCGGATCACGACCGCCGAAGCAGGCCGTCCACCGCTGCTGGTCGGTGGCGGGGCGAAGTTGCATGGCATCGCATACCGGATGCCGGTGGCGAGCGCACAGGTGAAATCCGCGCTGTTGCTGGCCGGCCTGTATGCCGCCGGCCGCACCAGCGTCATCGAACCTGCCCCGACGCGCGATCACACCGAGCGCATGCTGCAGGGGTTCGGCTATGAGTTACAGCGTGAAGGGGCAAGTGTCACGATCGAGGGCGGCGGCAGCCTGCGCGCCACCGCCATCGCAGTGCCCGCCGATATTTCCTCGGCCGCTTTCTTTCTGGTGGCCGCATCGATTGCCCCCGGCTCGGATCTGCTGTTGTGCAATGTGGGGGTCAACCCGACCCGAGTCGGCGTGATCAACATCCTGCGCGCGATGGGCGCCGATATCGAGATGCTGAACCCGCGCGTTTCGGGTGGCGAACCGGTGGCCGATCTGCAGGTGCGCGCGGCGGCACTGCGCGGCATCGAGATTCCGCTCGATCAGGTACCCCTTGCCATCGACGAGTTTCCGGCACTGTTCATCGCTGCCGCCTGCGCCTCGGGCACGACGGTGTTGCGCGGGGCGGAGGAACTGCGCGTCAAGGAGAGTGACCGCATCGATGCGATGGCGCGCGGGCTAGGCGAACTCGGTATTGTCAACGAACCCGCCGCCGATGGAATCCGCATCATTGGCGGCAGCCTGGGCGGGGGTCGCATCGACAGTCGTGGCGATCACCGCATTGCCATGGCGTTTGCCGTTGCCTCGCTGCGCGCCGCGCGGCCGATCGAGATCCTCGATTGCGCCAACGTTGCAACTTCGTTTCCGGGCTTCACCGGCCTGGCTGGCCTGGCCGGCCTGGACATCGAGGTGCGCCGCAACGAGCCCGGTGGCGAGGCGCAGGCACAATGCTGATGGCGAAACGAGTGAAAGAAGACATACCGGTAATCGCGGTGGACGGGCCGAGCGGGTCAGGCAAGGGGACGATCTGTCGCTTGCTGGCACGCGAACTGGGATGGAACCTGCTCGATAGCGGTGCACTTTATCGACTGGTCAGCCTGGCGGCGCGTAACCATGGTGTAAGTCTCGACAATCATGCCGCGCTCGAGGTGCTCGCCGGCCATCTCGATGTGCAGTTCCGGCCGGGCAACGAGGAATCGGCCGAGGCACGCATCATCCTCGAGGAGATGATGTGACGGAGCAGGTACGCAGCGAGGAGGTCGGTGCGCTGGCCTCGCATGTCGCGGCCATCGGCGTGGTGAGATCGGCGCTGCTCGTGCGCCAGCGTGCGTTCAAGATCCGCCCGGGACTGGTTGCCGATGGCCGTGACATGGGCACCGTGGTATTCCCCGAGGCGCAATTGAAGGTATTTCTCACGGCAAGCGCCGATGAGCGGGCCAGCAGGCGCTACGAGCAGTTGAAAAACACAGGGGGAGCTGTTAGCCTCCCGCGGCTTGTCGCGGACATAGAAGCACGTGATCGACGCGATACCGAGCGTTTGGTCGCACCACTGAAACCGGCTGCGGATGCGCTGACCGTGGACACCACGGGAATCAGCATCCAGGCAGTGTTCCAGTGCTTGCTGACGGAGGCGAGAGACAGGGGAATCGTGTGATTTCCCGGAAATGGTCGCGGTGCGTTTGCGCCGTGGCCCAAGGTGCCAGACATCGGGCAACCAACCAGCATCCCGATGGCTGGTATTTTATTTTCTGACCCTGTGCCGGCTGGGGCGTGGGCAAGATGTCATGCGGATGATCCGCATCAGGAACCAATCAATGAGCGAGAATTTTGCGCAGCTTTTCGAGGAAAGTCTCAGGACGGTAGAGATGGACGTCGGATCCATCATCACGGGTGTGGTGATTGCGATCGACAGCGAATCCGTCACGGTGCACGCCGGCCTGAAATCCGAGGGTGTGATACCGCGAATCCAGTTCCTTGACGACAACGGCGAATTCCATCTGGATATCGGCGATGAGGTACAGGTGGCACTCGAAGCCATCGAGGACGGTTACGGGGAAACCAAGCTCTCGCGCGAGAAGGCGCGGCGTTCCGAGACCTGGAAGAGCCTCGAAGGTTCGTTCGAAAACGGCGAAGTGGTGCGCGGCGCGATCAACGGCAAGGTCAAGGGCGGGTTCACGGTCGATATCCAGGGTATCCGCGCGTTCCTGCCCGGTTCGCTGGTCGACGTGCGGCCGGTGCGTGATACCGGGCACCTCGAAGGTCAGGCGCTCGACTTCAAGGTCATCAAGCTCGACCAGAAACGCAACAACATCGTGGTCTCGCGCCGTGCCGTACTCGAGCAGGCCAACAGTGCGGAGCGCGAGGCGCTGCTGGCCAACCTGCAGGAAGGCGCCCAGCTCAAGGGCATTGTCAAGAACCTCACCGATTACGGCGCGTTCGTGGACCTCGGCGGAGTCGACGGCTTGCTGCACATCACCGACATGGCGTGGCGCCGGATCAAGCATCCCAGCGAAGTCGTCAAGGTCGGCGACGAGATCGATGTCAAGGTGCTCAAGTTCGATCGCGAGACCAACCGTGTGTCGCTCGGTCTGAAGCAACTCGGCTCCGATCCATGGGTCAGCATCAAGGACCGTTATCCGGAGAACAGCCGGGTCAAGGCGCGTGTCACGAACCTGACCGACTACGGCTGCTTTGCCGAACTCGAGCAGGGCGTGGAAGGCCTGGTCCACGTTTCCGAGATGGATTGGACCAACAAGAACATCCATCCGTCGAAAGTCGTGCAGGTAGGTGACGAGGTCGAGGTCATGATTCTCGACATCGACGAGGAGCGCCGTCGTATCTCGCTCGGCATGAAGCAGTGCAGCGAAAACCCGTGGGATGTGTTCGCAGGGCAGCATGCGAAGGGCGAGAAGATCAGCGGCAAGATCAAGTCGATCACCGACTTCGGTCTGTTCATCGGCCTCGACGGCAATATCGACGGGCTGGTTCACCTGTCCGACATCTCCTGGCACGAAGCAGGCGAAGAGGCGGTGCGTGCCTACAAGAAAGGCGACGACGTCGATACCGTGATTCTTTCGATAGACCCCGAGCGTGAGCGTATTTCGCTGGGCATAAAGCAGCTGGAAGGAGATCCCTTCAACAGCTTCGTGGCCATTCACGACAAGGGTTCGATCATCAACGGAACGGTCACCGCGGTCGATGCCAAGTCGGCAACCGTGCAGCTTGCCGAGGATGTGCTGGGTGAGCTCAAGGCTTCCGAGATCAGCCGCGACAAGATAGAGGACGCACGCAATGTCCTCACCGTGGGCGAAACCGTCGAAACCAAGATCATCAATGTGGATCGCAAGAACCGCAAGATCGCCTTGTCGATCAAGGCCAAGGACGTGCAGGACGAAAAGGAAGCCATGAAGGCGCTGAAAGAGCAGGAAGCCGAATCGGCCCCGACCACCATCGGCGACCTGATCAAGGCGCAGATGGAAAGCGGCAAGGGGCGGGCAGAGTAGGGAAGCCACATGCGGGGCCGCGAGGCCCCGTATGCCTTCTGGCCGAGCTTCGCGCGTTAGACGCCCGCTGCAAACTGGTCTATATTGGGGCTGTCTGGTTTTTGCAATAAAAACAGAGAGTTGAACATGACCAAGTCGGAGCTCATCGAGCGCATTGCGACTCATCAGAAGCAGCTCTCGCCAAAGGATGTCGAACTCGCGGTCAAGATGATCATCGAGTACATGGCGCTCAGCCTGGCGGGTGGCAACCGTATCGAGATCCGTGGCTTCGGCAGTTTTCGCTGCACTATCGCGAACCGCGGCGCGGTCGCAATCCCAAAACCGGCGATGCGGTCGACCTGGTCGGAAAATACGTACCGTACTTCAAACCGGGCAAGGAAATGCGTGAGCGCGTCAACCAGAATGCCAACCAGGAGATCCATGGCTGAGGCGTGGCGATGAATATGCTGTTCAGGGCGCTGTTGCTCGCCCTGGTGCTTGCGGCAGGTACTTGGGCACTGCTGTTCTCTCTTGCCAACAACAGTCCGGTGCCGCTGGACCTGGTGCTGGTGTCATTGCCGGAGGCTTCTTTAGCGGTCTGGGTGATCGGCGCTTTTGTCCTCGGGGGCGTATGCGGGCTGGTGGCCGCCAGTACCGCCATCTGGCGTGCCCGCCTCGCGGTGTTGGCGTTGCGCCGGGAACTCAGGAAGGCCTCGTCGGCGCCGACCGGACCCGGCGTGTCCCGCGCGCGCTGATCGCGTATTGCTTCCGCAGGGGCATGAATGGAGGCGCGCTCGATAATGTCAGATCATCCCTCCGGCGCTGCACCTGATCCACGGATCATCGTCGCACTGGATTACGCCACCCCTGCGCAGGCCCTGCAACTGGCCGCAAAACTGGATCCCCGGGAATGCCGCCTCAAGGTGGGCAAGGAATTGTTTACGGTAGCCGGGCCGGCGCTGGTGCGCGAGTTCGTGGGCCGTGGTTTCGGGGTGTTCCTCGATCTGAAATTCCACGATATCCCGAACACGGTCGCGGGTGCGGTCCGCGCCGCAGCCGGGCTCGGGGTGTGGATGGTGAATGTACATGCCTGTGGTGGGCGCCGGATGCTGGAGGCAGCAAGTGACGCGTTGCAGGCGTCGGGAGATGCGCGCCCGTTGCTCACGGCGGTTACGGTTCTGACCAGCATGACACCGCAGGACCTGGCGGAAACCGGGGTGGATGGCTCCGTGGAGGACCAGGTGCTGCGCCTGACGCGCCTGGCGCTCGAGAGCGGGCTGGACGGCGTGGTGTGTTCGGCGCGCGAGGCGCCGCTGTTGCCGTGGCGCAGTGGGCGGCTCCGCGGTACTGGTCACGCCGGGCATCCGCCTCGAACAGGGCGCTTCCATGCACGACGATCAACGCAGAACGCTGTCTCCGGCAGAGGCCCTGGCGGCCGGCAGCGACTACCTGGTGATCGGTCGCCCGATAACCGCAGCCGCTGATCCTGCGGCGGTACTGCGTTCGATTTTGTCCGATATCTCCTACAGCAATCGCTGAGACCCTGTGCTAGATTTCTTCCCCGGCGCAATGGATGCGCCGGTTCAAGCTTCATCATTCAAGGAGGATCGCGATGAAACTCGCAAATGTTTTCAAGGCATGCGTCATTGGTGCGTCACTGCTGGCATTTCCGCCTGGCTATGCGGCGGCTTCCGCGGACAACGCCGCCGAGGCAAGCACCCGGCAGGCGCCTCGATCGGTCAATATCAATACGGCCGATGCGGCAACCCTTGCTGATGCCCTGCAGGGCGTCGGGCTGAAAAAGGCGGAGGCCATCGTTGCGTACCGTAATGAGCACGGACCCTTCAAGTCGGTGGACGATCTGGTCAACGTCAAGGGAATCGGCGAGAAATCGCTGGAGAAACTGCGTCCGCAGGTCGCGCTCTGATTTTCATCCGGGTTTTTTCCGGGGCGCCTTCGGGCGCCCGTTCTTTCCGCCGCAAGCCCCACGACACCTGTCACGTCCCTGTCTCGCAGGCAACAGATTGCCGGCCGGTGACGCGGGAAACACCGCGTGCGGGCGTTGCGTGTCGCCTGGTCGGCCGGACGCCCGGCCAGCGCTGTGCCCGGCAAGGCGCTGATCATGGAATTGACGAGGCTGGCGGGGGTTGTTGCGGTTTCGTTTGCAGTGGCCTGGGCAACGACCGGGTGGTATCTGGGGCGCGCGCTTCGTGAGGGCATCCTCGATGTTCCGAACCAGCGCAGCTCGCATCGGCAACCCACGCCAACCGGCGGCGGGCTCGGCATCATTGTGGGCACCCTGGTGGCCATGGCAACAGCCTGGTGGTTCACGGACGTTGGCGCGGACTGGTTATTGGCATTGCTGTTGTCCCTGTTGCTTGGACTGCTCGGATTTGTCGATGACCGCGTGCATCTGGGCGTGGGCGTGCGCATCGTGTGTCAGGTGTGCGCCGCACTGGCGGTGGTGACGTTCGGCATGCTTCAGTATGCGGGAACGGGTGTCCAGATGCGCCCCGGACTGTTATTGCTGGTGCCAGGTGTCCTGTACCTGGTGTGGATGACCAACCTGTTCAATTTCATGGATGGCATAGATGGTCTGGCGGGTACCCAGGCGATCTTTGTCGCAGCGGGCGGGGCGTTGCTCGCGAGCCGGGCTGGCGCTGCTCCCGACTCGGTGCTGCTGTTCGCCGGGGTCGGGGCTGCGGTTGCCGGCTTCCTGTCTTACAACTGGCCGCCGGCGCGCATATTCATGGGCGATACCGGCAGCCTGTTTCTCGGTTTCCTGCTGGCGGCGTGTTCGTTGCTGAGCGCGGCGCGCGGCGAGCTGGCGCTGCCCGTCTGGTTGATACTCTGGGCGCTGTTCGTGTGCGACGCGAGCATCACGCTGGCCGCGCGCATGCTGCGCCGGCAACCGCTGCACGTGGCCCATCGTGAGCACGCCTATCAACGTCTCGCCCGCCGTTTCGGCGCGCATCGGCGGGTGACGGCGCTGTTCCTGGCCGTGAACCTGTGCTGGCTGTTGCCGCTGGCGGTTCTCGCGCTCGGAGTGCCCGGACGGGAAATGCAAATCCTGTTGCTCGCCTACGCACCGATCATCGCCGGCGTGGTCTGGGTGAACATACGTTTGGGTCACGAATAACGGCCACATTTGCACAAATGACCGGGTAAGAGAGTCGCCCCGGGCAATTCCGGATACAATGGCGCAACGATACCGGCGCCGCAGTCACAGCTTCCTGGAAATTGCCGATGAACCGCATTTTTGCCAAGTTGCGCCAGCAGTCTCTAGCCGTCGGCGCATTCATTGCCCTGCTCTACGGCCGCCTTCTGGAGTTGCCGTCCAATATCAAGGAAGCGGTACTGCTGGCGCTTGACCTGGTGGCCATCCCGTTGGCGCTGACCGCCGGCATGGTCCTGCGTTACGGACATTTCGGTTTTGCGATCGGGCAGCGGGAAATCCTGGCCGGCCTGCTGACGGTGCTGATTTCGGCCATCATATTCCTGCGTCTCGGACTGTATCGCGCGGTGGTACGGTTCATGGGGCACGAAGCAATCATCGCAATCGTCAAGGGTGTGACGCTTTCCGCTCTTACCCTGTCGCTGATGATGCTGTTGAGCCAGGCGCATACGCCACGCTCGTTGCCGGTACTCTACTGGTTCCTGATGATGGTCTGCGTGGGTGGCTCACGACTCGCGCTGCGTTCGTGGTACCGGCATCACATGAGGCGCAACCTGCCGCGCGTCGCCATCTACGGTGCGGGCTCCGCCGGTCGCCAGTTGCTCACGGCGCTGCAGTGTGGCGAACAATGCGACCCGGTACTTTTCATCGATGACAATCCCGGGCTGCACGGCAAGGTGATAAACGATGTTCCGGTCATTTCGTCGCGTGAATTGCCGGTGCAGCTGAAGTGCCATGCAGTCACCGAAGTGTTTCTTGCCATGGCCTCGCTGAGTAATTCGCGGCGCCGGGAAATCATCAACTCCCTGTCCGAATACGCGGTGCAGGTGCGTTCCATCCCATCGTTCGAGGACCTGGTGCGCGGCCGCGCCGCCATCTCCGAGGTGCAGGAGATATCCCTGGAGGATCTGCTGGGGCGGGTGCCGGTGCCGCCGCGCCCCGAGCTCGTGGCACGCTGCATTGCCGGGAAGACGGTCATGATCACCGGTGCCGGGGGTTCCATCGGCGCGGAACTTTGCCGGCAGATCCTGGCCGAGTCTCCGCGGCAGTTGCTGCTGGTCGATTGCAGTGAATATGCACTCTATTCGATCGATCGCGAACTGCAGGAGCTCGCCGTGCGCCGCGGATTCCATGCGCGCATCGTGCCGCTGCTGGGCTCGGTTCAGGATTATGTGCGCATGCGCATGATCATCGACAATTTCGCGGTGGAAACGGTCTATCACGCGGCGGCCTACAAGCATGTTCCGATCGTCGAGCACAACGTCGTCGAGGGAGTGCGCAACAATGTGCTGGGTACCGTGAATGTGGCGCGTGCGGCGGCGGAATGCTCGGTGAGCACCTTTGTGCTCGTGTCGACCGACAAGGCCGTTCGTCCGTCGAACATCATGGGCGCGAGCAAGCGCGTCTCCGAGATGGTCATGCAGGCGATGGCGGCTGCGGGCGGCAGGACGCGATTCGTGATCGTGCGGTTCGGCAACGTGATCGGGAGCTCCGGCTCGGCCATCCCGCTGTTCACCAGGCAGATCAATACGGGTGGGCCCGTGACCGTCACGCATGCCGATGCCGAGCGCTATTTCATGACCATTCCCGAGGCAGCGCAACTGGTGCTGCAGGCGAGCGCCATGGGCAGCGGGGGTGATGTGTTCGTGCTGGACATGGGCGAGCCGATCCGCATCGTTGAGCTTGCCCGGCGCATGATCCACCTGGCGGGTATGGAAGTGCGCGACGAGCAAAACCCCCAGGGCGATATCGAGATCCGCATGATCGGGTTGCGACCGGGCGAGAAAATGCGCGAGGAGTTGCTGATGGGCGATGATGTGGGAGCGACGGGGCACCCCATGATCCTGCGTGCGCTGGAAGAGTTTCTGCCGTGGGCGGAATTGAAACCGGTCATCGAGCAGCTCGAGGCGGCATGCGTGGCTTATGATTGCTCCCGCATACGCGAAATCTTCAGTGCCACGGTGCGCGGCTTCGACAATCGATACGGTTGTTCCGATCCGATGGCTGAACGTGTTCGCCGCAATGCTCCCGCCGAGAGTGCCCGGGTGGAGCAGCTTTTCGCGCACAGGGCACGTTGACGCCGGCGCTGGATCAGCGGTTCGGCGTGGCGCGAGGCCGGCAACGGAAATCAACTGGAAATTCGGGAGTGATCGCGGATGCGTTATGTCGATGTGTTCAACGGCGATGCGGACGGCATCTGTGCGTTGCTGCAATTGCGGCTCGCGAGCCCGCGTGACAGCGAGCTGGTGACCGGGGTAAAGCGCGATATCGATCTGTTGCGCCGCGTGCGCGCCGGTGACGGAGACAGCATCACCGTGCTCGACGTCTCGATGGAGAAAAACCGCGAGGACCTGGATCGGCTGCTGGCAAATGGCGCCAGGGTATTTTATGCCGATCATCATTTTTCCGGCGAGGTGCCGCTGCATCCGAACCTGCAGTCGCTGATCAATACCGCGCCCGAGGTCTGCACCAGCCTGCTGATCAATGGCCACCTGCGCGGCACGCACGCCGCCTGGGCCGTGGTCGGTGCGTTCGGCGACAACCTCGGCACCAGCGCGCGGGCTCTTGCCACGACCATCGGCATGGCTGGCGATGCGCTCGCGGCGGCCGAAAATCTCGGCAACTACATCAATTACAACGGCTACGGCCCAAGTCTCGAGGATCTTCATTTCGCGCCCGATGCACTGTTCGAGCGCTTGCGGAGTTTTCCGGATCCCGCGGACTTCATGGCCGGTGACCGGGAGACCTTTGCCCGGCTGGAAGAGGGTTTCCGCAGTGATATGCATGCCGCTGCCGCGATCAAACCGCTGCGCGGCACGGCCAGCAGCGCGGTTTATCTTTTGCCTGACGAGGCATGGGCGCGGCGGGTAAGCGGCGTGTTCAGCAACGACCTCGTGAACCAGTATCCGGAGCGGGCTCATGCGGTGCTCACCGAAATCGGCGGTGGCGACCTGCTGGTCAGCGTGCGCGCACCGCTCGCCAGGCGCACAGGCGCGGACGAGATCTGCCGGCAATTTCCGACCGGAGGAGGGCGCAAGGCCGCTGCCGGCATCAATCGTCTACCCGGTGCGGATCTGGAGCGTTTCATCGCCGTGTTTGCCGGCTACTATGCGGCGGGCGCTTGAGGAAGACCGGATCACCAGTGACCGGTGATGCAAGACTGGTTCGGACCGACGGCTCGGTGGTTGATACAGGTCGAATGACCTACAGTGGTGCGGTCGGGCTGCGTTACCCGGACGCGGTCGTTCCCGGGAGGCGGGCGAGCATGAGCGAAAACCGGTTTCGAATGTCGCTTGCGATGCCGAGCCTCGCCTGTATCCTGCTCGCGGCCTTCCCGCCCACGGCAAATGCCGCCCCGCAGGCAGAGTCGGATGAGGTTTGTGCCGCGGGAAGTGATTGTGCTTCGACTCCTGTCGACGAATCATGGGTCGATGACTCCTATGAGTATGTAACCTCGCGCACCGATTCATTGGCGGTCTGGCTGGATTCTTTTTTTGCAACGCCCGAAGCGGACCTGGAATCGGCCGATTCGGTGCTCCGATTGCGCACCGAGTACCAGTGGGACGAAGAAGACGGCAACGATGTCAAGGTGCGTCTGCGCGGGAAAGTGGATCTTCCGCGCATCAACCGGCGGCTCAGCCTGGTGTTCGCCGAGGAGGACGAGGATCGCGATCAGGTGATCCCCAACGACGACAGCAGCGACAACGATGTGGGCCTGCAATACCGCTTGAGCGAGCGAACCCACTCGCGTCTGTATTTTTCGGTGGGCACCAATTCCTCGCTCGATTTCAAGTCGAGCCTGCGCTACCGCTTCGTCTATCCGATCAGCCAGGATTGGCGTTGGCAGTTCAGCGAGCGCCTCTATTACAAGCAGAACGACGGCTTCGGAGCCCTGACTCGCACTGACCTGGACTACAGCCTGAGTGACAACCGGATCATACGCTGGACCAACCAGGTGGATTACGGCGAGGAAACCGATGGGTTGGAGTGGGGCTCCAAACTGAATTACCAGATCCGTCTGAACGAGAAGGAAGCCTTGAGTTACTTCACGGGCGTTTCCGGCGAGACCGATCCCAGCCTGACCAAGGCCTATGCCGTGGGCGTACGCTACCGGCGCAATCTTTTCCGTCCCTGGATATTCTTCGAGATCGAGCCGTCCCATGAGTGGCGGCGCGAGTCCACCGAGGAACAGCGCCAGTCGGTGTGGATACTGACTTTCCGTCTCGAGTTCCTCGAGGAACTGAAAAATCGCCGGGGATCCCGGGAGGGTACAGTGCAGGGCGGGAATCCATGATCTAGAATGGATCGATGTTGCTTGGATTGACCCGTTTGGGTCTTTTGGTGAAAGCCGATGGCTGAATTGACTTCCGTCGTTACCGCGGTATCCGATCTCGAGATCGGCATGTACGTCACCGCGCTCGACCGCCCCTGGATGGAAACCTCCTTCATGGTTCAGGGCTTCTATATCACCAGCCAGGCGGACATAGAGGAACTCGAGCGGCACTGCAAGTTTGTATACATTGACGTCTACCGCAGCAAACTCGGCAACGTGCGTCGCACCAGCCGCGTGATGGGACGGCCCAAGATCCTGCAGCAGCGCATGCAGGAGCCGGCAATCGAGACGGTGAAATTCCGCTCGCGCAGCACTGATATCGGCAAGGAGCTGTTCGGACACCTCAAACTGAAGAAATACGAGGACACGGTGGGCTTCGGAGAGGAGCTTGGGCGGGCCAAGGCGGTGTTCGCGGATCTGTCGCGGGCATTTGCCGACATGATGGAGAAATTCCTGGCGGATAGCGTGCTGGATCTCTCGGGTATCCGCGAGGCGGTCAACCCGATGGTCGAAAGCGTGTTGCGCAATCCCGATGCCTGCGTGTGGCTGGCCGGTCTCAGGAACGAGGATGGCTATGCCTACCGGCATGCGGTCAGTGCATCGGCATGGGTGGTTGCGTTCGGGCGCCGGCTCGGATTGCCGGCCGTGGTGTTGCAGCGCCTTGCCACCGGCGGGTTGTTGTTCGACATTGGCAAGTTGCGGGTGCCGAAGGAGTTGCTGGAAAAATGCGAGCGTCTGACGCCGGGCGAATTCCAGTTGCTCAAATCGCATGTGGAATTCGGCATGGAGATGCTGAAGGATACCGGTACCCTCAATCGCACGGTCGCGGACATGATCGAGTCTCACCACGAGCGTCATGGGGGGCACGGTTATCCGCACGGGCTCAAAGGTGACGATATTCCGGTATTCGCGCGCATTGCGGCGATCGTCGATTGCTATGACGCGATCACCAGTCAGCGCCCCTATGCGACGGTCCTGTCACCCAGCCATGCGGTCAAGAAAATGTATGCCTGGCGCGGCGTCGATTTCCAGGCGGAACTGGTCGAGGAATTCATTCAGGCCGTTGGCGTGTATCCGGCGGGCACATTGGTCGAACTGAGCAATGGCGAGGTTGGCGTGGTGCAGTCGGGATACCGCACACGCGGCTTGCGTCCGCAACTGCTGATGGTGCTGGATCATGACAAGCAGCCGTTGCGCGAAATGCATCCGGTCGATCTGGGCGCGGTCAGGCAGGACGCGACCGGCGCCGCGCTCGATATCTCCACCAGCCTGGAGCCCGGCTCATTCGGCGTCTACGCGGACGAACTCAATTACTGAAATCGCGACGAGAGGTGTGGACACATCGAGCGGCGGGCGAGCATCGGCTTGGCGCTGCCCGGGTTATGCACAGATTCTGTGGATAAAACAGTGCACAAGTTGTCCACACGGACCTGAAAGCCGCCAGTCAAAGCAAGATGAAGCATTGAGCAAAAAATAATCAAATCTATAAAAACGTTTAAAAACAAATAGATATAATTCAATTATAAGAAAACACATTCGCTGTATCGTCCAATAGACTGTGACACGGGCGCTCCATGGGAGCTGTTGATAATCGGTCGCATCCTGCGTTGCCGCGAGCAGCAACGCCGAACTGCGTCCAGCGTCTCGGGCCATTGCATATCCGTTGGAGCGGGGACGCGCAAACGCCATTTCCGGGCAGGATTTGTCGGCATGCGCGCGGCTGCATCATGAGGACGAATTCTTTTTTGACTTCAAAGGCCAAGTATGTAGAATGCGCGCTTCGCCTGAAGGGGTGGTTAGCTCAGCTGGTAGAGCACCTGCCTTACAAGCAGGGGGTCAGCGGTTCGATCCCGTTACCACCCACCATTCGGGAGACGATCAAAACGGAGCGGTAGTTCAGTCGGTTAGAATACCGGCCTGTCACGCCGGGGGTCGCGGGTTCGAGTCCCGTCCGCTCCGCCATTTTGAAGGCTCTGCGTTGGTAGTGACAACTAACGTAACCAATCGTAAGTGCAATGTAAGTGTAACGGGGACCTTGACGAGAGGGTTCCCGCTCGCTTTCTACACAACGAATTTCTTCCTGAATCCTCAAATCGATCAGATGCTTGCGCGGCCGTCACCGAACACTTGTGCAGGCGTTAACCGCAAAGCTCGCTGTGGGCCGCTGTGAGCGCGTAGGAGCTATGGGGCCGTCAGGAGTTGCTGCGTTGCTCCTGCAGCATCAGAAGCGCGTTCTCGATGGAGAAGGCCGATTGTTCCCGGCGAGGCTGCGCGTAATCCCCGTCCATCTTATTCAGTTCCCTGATCGCCTCGATGGCCGTCCGCGCATCTTTGATCCTCAGCTGCTGTCGCACAACTCGCGTCACAGCCCCGTCAGCGTCGCGTGTGACGTCGATCGACTGCCCGCATACTTCCACCCTAGCGCACTCCTGCGCGATCTCCCAGAGCTTCTGGCGCTTGTCCTGTGTTGCGATAGTTACCTGGTCGCGGATCTCATGTTGACGACGTTCGATCGCTTCTCGAATGTAAAGTCTATTCAGGTTTTCGTGGGCTACGCTGCCGAGAGTTTGAGGGTTGCCTTTGTAGCCGGCCGCCCGCGCCGCGGTCGCGCCACGGCCACCGTTCTGGACGTAGTACTCAACGAAAAGGGTTTGACGTTGATTGAGCGAAGTTCCCATCGGCTTGCACCGCTAACTAGTAAAACTGTATAAGAGTACAGTAGATGCCTCCCCAATTGAAGGCTATTCGCTACCGCTCGACAAACAAGCAATCACCGTTCCTTCACTCAATCCCTATCCGCACTGTTGCCTGAAATGCGACTGCACGCGTTTCCGTTGCGCCATTCACATTGAATCGTGCTTGGCTTTTTTTTGGGGCATACACGATTTGATAGGCATCTTTGTTGAGGACAGCGCGCTCGCCAGCGTCGGTGCCCGGCGCTTGCCCCACGGATCAAAACTGAACGCCTCGAGCTCGGCCCCACTTTCGTCGGTGATTGCGGTGATCGAGCCCAGGTGATCCTTGTGCAGGTAGCGCGTCTTCGTGGTGCCAGCCACACTCGCCGTGCGCCCGGTGATCGTCACCAGCACGCTGCCCCCGATGTAGTGGCGCTCCTCGGTCGCCGTCGGACTCACCACCTTTTCATACAGCCCTCCGACAAAGGTCGCCGTGGTGGCACTGAACCTCCTCAACTCGGTCACTCCGAATAAATAAATCCGTCCCCTTTTCCGGTCCGATTTATGTTGTAGGTTTCGCGTACCTGAATCCGCCATGCACTGGAAATACGTGCGTGAAATATTCTCCTTTGTCTCTGCCGTCGTTACGTCTCGGATTCAATATGTCGAATATTGCAGCTTGAGCGGCCTCCCGAGCAGTCTTGTACGGCGCCCCATTTGCAAAGTTAACACTATGTCATTGCTGCTTGTATTCCCCCTTAATTTTCATGTTAGCGCAATCCACATGAAGAAAGAATGATGAACCAATGCCGCCGATCCCGATTGGTGTTTGGTAAGTGTCTATATGCGATACGCGAAAAACTTGATCCCCGCTTTCGCGATCTAATCCGTCAAATGAAATATTGTAGTTCTCCTCTTTCCACAGCTTCTGCGTCGCAACGTATTTGTTCACCATCACTGCGCATTCTGAGTATTCAGGTGGTGCCTTGATCTGAGGCTGCGACAAGAACTCTTCGGCACCATGATCTGACGCCCGATGACAACCTGAAACCGTAGCCAGACCAGGGAAGAAATAATTATTATAAAAACCGGAAAGGGGCTGGCTCGCGACGCCACATCGATGTTTCGCATGGTGCTAATTGCCTTCATAAGGTATCGCTTGGTAACTGCCCCCCGGCTTGTCAGGGAACGTCACGATTATTCCGAGTATGTCCAGACTTTTGGAATGCTTTAGATCTGCGTCGCTCGGTCTGAATGGATCCCACGGACCATCCTTCCCGCGTAGCGGGTGAGAATGAATCACGCCCCTCACTGTGCAGAAACAAAATCGGGGTGGATAGCCCAACCAAGGTTGTTTGTGCGGAAGGCCAGGCAGGACTCTAATAACACTCACGTCTCCGTCTCTAGCCCACCAGCGCTCCACAACCCATCCGCCCTGCTCGTACCGCTGCGTTGGGGGGAGATCGGTTCTCGACTGATTCCAGATGCGTCCCATCTCGCGTTTCACATCGGGATCGCTTGCCCAAACGGGCATTGGGATTCGCCACGGCTCTACCGGGGTATCCGGTGATACCCCATTTGCGACTTTCGCCTCTGCTACAGCATGTCCCACATCCACAAACGCCTCGGCTGGACTTTTAGGCCGGGTCGCGTCGTTGATTGGCCCACCCATCGAATCGTTTTGAATCTGCAAAATATAGCGGCTCGACGCGTTCCGGTTCCCGCGGGACCACCAGGGGCTGGATTCATAGCGCGCCTGGATGTTGCCCGTGGAACTCGTGCTATCGTGCTTGTCACGCGTCCCGCCGTTGGCGGAATTCGCTACCACATCCACCACGCCATCGACGATCTGGGCGCATGCGCTGGAATCCTCTATGGAACTGCACACATAATAGCGCGCTACGATCTTTATGGTATCGATTAGGTTCCCGCGTAGCACTTTGACGAGCGCCTTTTTGACCGCGCGGCCAATCGAACTGAGCGCATCCCCTAGCGCATCACCCACTTTATTGAACAGCTTCTTCAGAAAGAACCCGCTCGGGTCCGTGTAGCTGAGCGGGTTGTTCTCCACATAGGAGTAACGGTTCAGCCCCTGCAGATTGGTGATGTCCTGCACAAACGGATCGGCACTCAGGAAACGCCCGATCTCGGCATCATAGACGCGCCCGCCCATGTGGATCAGCTCCACGCCGTCGAGTTGCTCGTGTCCCGTGAAGCCTTTGTTGGTCAGGGTAGAGGACAGCGCGCTCGCCACCAGCGTCAGGTTGCCTTTCTGGTAGGTGCTCATGCTCGTCCACGGGCTGCCGATCTTGGCAATCAGGCTCGCCAGCGTCGGTGCCCGGCGCTTGCCCCACGGATCAAAGCTGAACGCCTCAACCTCGGCCCCGCCTTCGTCGGTGATTGCGGTGATCGAGCCCAGGTGATCCTTGTGCAGGTAGCGCGTCTTCGTGGTGCCAGCCACACTCGCCGTGCGCCCGGTGATCGTCACCAGCACGCTGCCCCCGATGTAGTGGCGCTCCTCGGTCGCCGTCGGACTCACCACCTTTTCATACAGCCCCCCGACAAAGGTCGCGGTGGTGGTGCCTCGTCTCCGGTGACAACGATCTGCTCGTGATCGGCGACTATCGCGGCATCCGCATCGTCACCGCCACAGAGGCACTGAACCTCCCCACCTCGGTCACTCCGAACAAATAAATCCGTCTCCTTTTCCGCGCTGCTGTCGTACACCAGGTTGCCGTTGGCGTCGTACTGGTACGTCTTGCCCCCGTGCTGGTCGCCGTCACCGTGTGCGGACCCGCCGCGTTAGCGTAGCTGTACGTGCCGATCCCCGTCTTCGTCTTGATGTTGCCGAAGGCGTCGTAGCCGATCGCATCAGTCTGCGCTCCCGCGCCTCATTCTTTCACGAGTGGATTCAATTTTCCGAGTATGTTGCCGGGCATATCCGTGATCTCCATTGTCGTTAAGTCGATGACGAAATAGTGAGCCGGATGCTTGCTCCAAAACTCATCCTCCTCCTTTTCCGTATCGAATTCGTATGGATAGGCCGAATACTGATAACGGACTTCATGACCGGGATAGAGAGAATACGCTGCAAGAATCACCCGTCGATCATTTACGGACAAGTAACAGTTCGCATTCATGCCGTCCACAACGCGCAGTCCTCGGCTAAGAAAACGCCGACATACGGAAGCCCCTCATAATAATCGACGCTTGCTCGCTTCATGCCATTAGAAATACCCAGTTCCGCGGGATCATACACGTGTGGGTTTCCAATTGTTTTCTGGGCAGAAATACACGTAGCTAATGCCCAAGACAACGATTCCGGCACCTGTTGTTCCTGGCTTCTCAGAGGCATGCAGCCGGCGATGAATAACCAACCAAATATCAACAACCGCCAGATACTGTTCATGGCACAGGGTCCCCGATTGCATAGCGTTGGTCTTGCGGGCGATTAAACCGGTGTAATTGTCGTATCCGCGACAGATTGCAGGTTATCCGTTCCGGTGTGCAAACTCTGACTTCGCCCTCGTAGGAGACGTAAAGAGGCGTAGGACGGCCGGCGTAGACCCATTCCGCGTCGGGCGTGGAAAACACCGCCCCGTGTCCCGGTACATGAGTATGCACTCCCGCCACAGTACTTGGCGGTTTGCCAATACCGTGAATCTCAATTTCATTGCCAATGACAATCGTCGACAGGTCCACATAAACGTTGTCCCCACGGTGGTTGATGATCGCGCCAATCTCCACGCGGTGTCGTCGGGAGATTTCGTCGACCACACCGAGAAAGTACTTCGCAGCAGTCGGAACGTCACCAAATGCATTTCTGGGATTCAGTACGCCTTTGACGATCGCATTATTGATTTCTGCCCGCGCCATGTCGCTGGTGCTAGCCCCATCTGCGACTTTCGCCTCTGCTACAGCATGTCCCACATCCACAAACGCCTCGGCTGGACTTTTAGGCCGGGTCGCGTCGTTGATTGGCCCACCCATCGAATCGTTTTGAATCTGCAAACATAGCGGCTCGACGCGTTTCGGTTCCCGCGGGACCACCAGGGGCTGGATTCATGGCGCGCCTGGATGTTGCCCGTGGAACTCGTGCTATCGTGCTTGTCACGCGTCCCGCCGTTGGCAGAACTCGCGATCACATCCACCACGCCATCGACGATCTGGGCGCATGCGCTGGAATCCTCTATGGAACTGCACACATAATAGCGCGCTACGATCTTTATGGTATCGATTAGGTTCCCGCGTAGCACTTTGACGAGCGCCTTTTTGACCGCGCGGCCAATCGAACTGAGCGCATCCCCTAGCGCATCACCCACTTTATTGAACAGCTTCTTCAGAAAGAACCCACTCGGGTCCGTGTAGCTGAGCGGGTTGTTCTCCACGTAGGAGTAACGGTTCAGCCCCTGCAGATTGGTGATGTCCTGCACAAACGGATCGGCACTCAGGAAACGCCCGATCTCGGCATCATAGACGCGCCCGCCCATGTGGATCAGCTCCACGCCGTCGAGTTGCTCGTGTCCCGTGAAGCCTTTGTTGGTCAGGGTAGAGGACAGCGCGCTCGCCACCAGCGTCAGGTTGCTTTTCTGGTAGGTGCTCATGCTCGTTCACGGGCTGCCGATCTTGGCAATCAGGCTCGCCAGCGTCGGTGCCCGGCGCTTGCCCCCACGGATCAAAGCTGAACGCCTCAACCTCGGCCCCGCCTTCGTCGGTGATTGCGGTGATCGAGCCCAGGTGATCCTTGTGCAGGTAGCGTCTTCGTGGTGCCAGCCACACTCGCCGTGCGCCCGGTGATCGTCACCAGCACGCTGCCCCCGATGTAATGGCGCTCCTCGGTCGCCGTCGGACTCACCACCTTTTCATACAGCCCCCCGACAAAGGTCGCGGTGGTGGCACTGAACCTCCTCACCTCGGTCACTCCGAATAAATAAATCCGTCTCCTTTTTCCGCGGAATCGACCCCAGCACGCCGAGACCCAAGTCGATAGCACTGCATTCGTCGCCGCGAATGTAGGCCCTAAGGTCATACCCGGGCCACAGAATCTGTGCGCCTTGGTCTACGCCATCAACAGTCACCCCGAAAGAATTCAAGCCAGCCTCATTTCCGAATTTACCTTCGTGACCATCTCGTTATTTTTTCGCGCACCTGCTCGGCGATTTCGTCACTGAGGTCAACATACTTTCCAGAAAACGAAATTTCAGCTTCGACATCTGTAAGCAAAACGCGTGTTTTGCACGTGATATTACTCATATCTTGAGACTCGTTGGTGAAAGGTGGCACGGAACAGTCCGCGATCCACATCGGCGCAGACTTGGAGTCCTCCACTGGTGAATTTTGAAGTAGCTCCAAAGCTTTGGATCCCCGCCTTTGGATAAACTCTAAAAAGTCCGCCCTGGTCTCGATCAACAATCCTGTCCCTATAGAGTCCCGTACCTGTCCATGCATTTAGGGCGGTCGGATTTAATCTGAACTTATTCTCATAGGAGGATGGCTGAGAAATAAACACATGCACATGTGTGTCAAACGTGGACACATCACCTAGTGTCGCCTTCAAGCCCAAGGCATTCAATGGAATCTCAAGAATTACACCCTCATCCTTGTCCATTTGTTTGTTTGATGGCGCCAAAGAGTCCGGCAATTCAGGCATCACATATTGCGACGGTATCCGGAAATATTTCCCCGCAATTTCCAAATCCTGAGTCTCGGGATTCCCCCCGGTCTGACCACAACCTGAATTGATAACGGTCAGCAGGATCCAGACGTAGTATCGAAATTTGCACTTGTTCATTTTGACCGTCCTCAGGGCGCAGTGTCGCAGCCGGAACACCAAGCTCCATCATATAGTCCGGCAGGGAGAGTTGAATTCCCTACTCCCCAAGTTCCACCAAAAAGTGATCGTGGAATTCCATACCTTCCGAATACACGCCAGTGATATGACGCAACCTGGCTTGGGCTTAACAGGTTTGGAATACTGATCGCATCCGCCATTACCGATTGCGCGTGCTCGAATGCCAAGTCAGCGCCAATCTGCTCGGTCGTAACCTTGATTCGGTGAGAATCAATGTAAGTCCGCAATTGCTCCCAAGTATAATAAGCAGCATTTCGTTCCCAATCCTGCGCATCAACAAGGCTGCCATACCCCCATCCGATTAGGGCGGTTCGCGCAACCGGATCTCGACCGTTCTTCCATCGTGACTTCCAGAAATCGATGTACTTTCCAGACTTCGCCAGTGCACGCTCATCCTCAGTGATTGGAGCGCCTACTCGCTCTAACGCCCCATTTGCAAACTTCGCCTCTGCTACAGCATGTCCCACATTCACAAACGCCTCGGCTGGACTTTTAGGCCGGGTCGCGTCGTTGATTGGCCCACCCATCGAATCGTTTTGAATCTGCAAAATATAGCGGCTCGACGCGTTTCGGTTCCCGCGGGACCACCAGGGGCTGGATTCATGGCGCGCCTGGATGTTACCCGTGGAACTCGTACTATCGTGCTTGTCACGCGTCCCGCCGTTGGCGGAATTCGCTACCACATCCACCACGCCATCGACGATCTGGGCGCATGCGCTGGAATCCTCATGGAACTGCACATAATAGCGCTACGATCTTTATGGTATCGATTAGGTTCCCGCGTAGCACTTTGACGAGCGCCTTTGACCCGCGCGGCCAATCGAACTGAGCGCATCCCCTAGCGCATCACCCACTTTGTTGAACAGCTTCTTCAGAAAGAACCCACTCGGGTCCGTGTAGCTGAGCGGGTTGTTCTCCACATAGGAGTAACGGTTCAGCCCCTGCAGATTGGTGATGTCCTGCACAAACCGGATCGGCACTCAGGAAACGCCCGATCTCGGCATCATTAGACGCGCCCGCCCATGTGGATCAGCTCCACGCCGTCGAGTTGCTCGTGTCCCGTGAAGCCTTTGTTGGTCAGGGTAGAGGACGCGCTCGCCACCAGCGTCAGGTTGCTTTTTCTGGTAGGTGCTCATGCTCGTCCACGGGCTGCCGATCTTGGCAATCAGGCTCGCCAGCGTCGGTGCCCGGCGCTTGCCCCACGGATCAAAACTGAACGCCTCGACCTCGGCCCCGCCCTCGTCGGTGATTGCGGTGATCGAGCCCAGGTGATCCTTGTGCAGGTAGCGCGTCTTCGTGGTGCCGGCCACACTCGCCGTACGCCCCGGTCACCACCACGCTGCCCCCGATGTAGTGGCGCTCCTCGGTCGCCGTCGGACTCACCATCTTTTCGGCCAGCCCCCGACAAAGGTCGCGGTGGTGGTGCCTCGTCTCCGGTGACAACGATCTGCTCGTGATCGGCGACTATCGCGGCATCCGCATCGTCACCGCCACAGAGGCACTGGTTTGCGTTCATCCCGGCCAAAGACGTGATCGACTTCATTTCGCACGCGTGGAAAACGAAGTTCGCCCACGCTCCCATGAAATGAGACATCGCGATCGCCGATCAATAACGGCGTGGTTTGAACGGTTCCTTCGTGCGGCCTGGCGAGTTGCGGAAAGCTGAACGGGCCGGCTTTGACCTGGATACGAAGGAGTGGGCGTACACCGCGACCAAGACCAACACGCCGCACATCGTCCCGCTCGCATGGCAGGCAGTGGAGATTCTGTACCCATCAAAAAAGGTCGGTGACAACGAGCGGCCGGATTTGATGGCCCACGTAGCCCATATGGGACACGATTTTTGCGCGTGTCTTATTGTATGGTATCCGTTGATCTGCTCGCGTTCGGCGACGAACCGGAAGAGCAATGAGTCAATGGTGAGCGGGCGGGAACGCAGACCTGTTACCTGAGCTGGCGGCCCGACTCAAAAATAACCATCTCCGGGAAACCCCGGGGCGATTCAGTTTGCAGCTTGACTGCCACGCCAGGGGCGCTCGTCGACATGAAAAGACATCTCATTCCATTGATGGCAACACTTGCCGTGTCGGGCGCGACCCATGCCGGCTGCACCGCTGATACTCCTCCCGCCACCCCAGACGCACGCAGGGCTACCGAATTCGAGATGCTGGACGCCCAGCTCGCGCTGAACACCTACCTTACCAACAATAATGACTATCTCGCGTGCCTCGACCGGGAAGGGGCCGAGGCGAGCGAGGACAGATGGTGGCGGTGAGCGCGGCGCGCACGGCCGCCTACAGCGCTGCCGTCGAGGAAATGACCGCGACCACCAGCGCGTTCAATGACGCGATGGCGACATTCAGAGGCGTAAGTCGATGAAGAAAATTTGCGGCCGACCGCGAAAGGCTCCGCAGAGTCGCCACGCCGCCGTCACGATATTTGAATGGAACATTATGAGCATTTCATTTGTTGCGCGATTCGTTGGCCTTGCGTTAATGCTGGCCCCGCTTGCGGAAGCACAGATTTCCCCATTGGTGAAATGGGATAACTCGAGTTGCTTGCCTACAATTTTAGGCGCGTCAGTGCAATCGGTAGCTGAGCAGATGGTCGCTATTGCGAATGCAAACGCACTCTCTTGTAATGAGCCCGTCCAGTGCACAAATAAAATGTCGCTGGGCTCAGTAGCCTCAACCAGCTTTGAAGTCATCTCCCAATGCACAGGTACGCACTATCAGCAGCCAGTAGGCAGCACCTGTCCCGATGGATTTGAAATTGTCGTTGGCGGCACACAATGCACGCGTGCCCATTCGACCTTCGACAAAGATAAGCAACTCCATCAGCCGTGTTCGGTTGGCAATCCGATAGATATGTTGTCCGGAAACAAATTTGCGTCCGAGGTTGACTACAGAAGCAGCGTTGAATTTCCCCTTGAAGTAATCCGTTATTACAACAGTACACCCAATTTGAAAGCCATTGCGACATCGACTAGTTTTGGTGGCTACTGGCGATTTTCCTATGACCGATCGCTTGACATAGGGTCCGGCGTCATCATTGCCGTCAGGCCAAACGGCGCGGTTTTCTACTACGGGCTTAGCAACGGAATCTGGTCTTCTGATCCAGATGTGAATGCTTCTCTGAAGCAAACTGCAGCTGGGACCTGGGAGCGCACTGACGAGAATCGGTTTGTCGAGACATATTCGAGTAGCGGTAAATTAATTTCTATAGCGGATCCAGTCGGGCGGACGCAGAATCTCACTTACACCAATGGTGTATTGGTCTCGATCACAGATTCTGCCGGTAACGCCCTGATTATTGGCCGCGATACCAATGGGCGCGTTGCATCTATACAGCTGCCAACCAACGAGTACATCAATTATGGTTATGATCTGATTGGCAATCTGAAAACCGTCTCGTTCCCCCCCAGCGCACCGCTTACGTATCTTTATGAGGATTCCAACGGTCCCCGCCGTTTGACGGGTATCACTGACGAAGCAGGCATTCGATTTGCAACGTACCAATACGACAGTGTGGGGCGTGCAATTAAATCGGAGCATGCGGGTGCAGCGGGAAAAGTTAGCATCGATTACACGATGCTCGAGAATCCGGGTGCTCCTGCTTCGACTGTAACCAACTCTCTCGGCAAGACGACGACATATCACTATTCAACTATTCAAGGTGTTCGGAAGATTACACACGTGGAGGGGCACGCAAGTACAAATTGTGCTGCCGCCAACCGCCTCATCACGTACGACTCGAATGGCTTCGTGGAATCCAGCACGGACTGGAAAGGCATCGTCACAACCTATGTTCACGATGCGCGCGGCCTGGAAACCTCGCGCACAGAGGCGGTGGGTACGTCGGCCGCGCGGACGATCACGACTGAGTGGCACCCCACCTGGCGATTGCCAACAAAGATCACAGAGCCCGGTCGGGTTACCGAATTCAGTTATTACACGAATGGTCAGTTGAAAGACCGCACCGAGCGAGCTGTTCCATGAAGACTGGTATAAGTCGTTCAACAATTGCGCGTTCCAGTGAACAAACGCTAACCACGACACGAGAAGCCGCACCATGAACCACCCCCTGCGCCGATTGCTCAGCCTCACGGTCCTCGCGCCGGTGTGCTTGCAGGCTGCGAGCGCGCTTGCGGTAGACGATCGCGTCACCAAGTACACCTACACGGCTTCCGGGCAGGTCGCAACAATCGACGGCCCGCGCACGGACGTTGCGGACATCACGAGCTACACCTACAACGCAGGGCAATCCCGCGACCCGTACCAACGCCCTGGGGCATGTCACCCAGTGGACCGATTACAATGCCAGCGGCCAGCCCACGCGGATGGTTGATCCGAATGGGGTGATTCGCGGGAGTTCACCTACTGGCCGCGCGGCTGGCTCAAGACCATCAAGGTGAAGGCGAGCGGCATTCCCGGCGCCGTCGATGCCACCACCACCGTGACGTACAAGCCCTTTGGCAAGCCGCAGCGGATCACCCTGCCCGATGGGAGTTATGCCCTGTACACCTATGACGCTGCCCAGCGCCTGACGAAAATCACCGACGCGGCCGGCAATTACCTGTCCTACACCTTGGACGCGGCCGGGAACGTGACATGGGAGCGGATCCGCAAGACGGACAATTCGCTGATGTATGCCTACAACCGGGTGTATGACGAGCTGAGCCGCCAGATCGGAGACAACGGGACGACGACGGTGCTGTCCTACGACGATAACGGCAACCTGACGCAGACGATCGCGCGCCCGGGGGGCGCACGACGCAGCAGGCGTTCGATGCGCGCGACCGGCTGAGCACGCTCAGCGATGCGAATGTCCCGGTGACCGGGGTCACGCAGTATGGCTACAACGCTCAGGACGCGCTGGCCACGGTGCAGGACCCGCGCGGCGCCACGACCAGCTACCAGGTCGACCCGCTCGGCAATCTCACGCAGCTCAGCAGCCCCGACACCGGCATCACGACCTTCACGCCCGACAGTGCAGGCAACGTGACCAGCCGCACGGATGCGAGCGGCAGGACCTGGACCTACACCCACGACGCGCTGAATCGCCTGCGCGTGGTGAACTGGGCAAGCGGACCAATCGATTACCAGTACGACCAGACGGGCAACCAGCGCCTGGGGTTGGGCGTCTGACGACGATCACCGAGACCGGCACGCATCTCGCGGCCCTGAGTTCCGGAATCGAGACCCGCTACTACTACGATCTGCGCGGCAACGTGGTTCGCCAGGAAGGCAATGTTGGTGGTTATGCCTACAGCGTGGGTTACCGCTGGGATCTGGCCGACCATCTGACGGGGATCACCGATCCCGATGGACGCGAGATCAGCTACGGCCGTAACGGGGTGGGGCAGATCGGTTCTGTTCAAAGCAGTGATGGCATCCCGGCTGTTACGCTGGCCGGCACCATCAGCCCACGCGCCCTTCGGCGGGCCGAGCGGGTGGCAGTTCTGGAACCAGCAGACCGTGAGCGTGGGGCGTGACCCAAATACCGGATAACCAGGCTGCAATCGAGCCGAGGCGCCGGCGGGGGCGGTGGCCCAGGACCTGACGCTGACCTACAACACCGCCAACCTGGTGACTGTGATCACGGACAACACGGCGGCGCTCTCCGGAGAGAGCTTTGGTTACGACAAGCTCTACCGCCTGGTCAACAGCACGGGCAGCTACGGCGCCTGGTGTGGAAATACGACGCCACGGGCAACCGCACGAAGCAGACGCTGAACACCACGGTGTCGAATCTTGCCTATCCCGCCACCAACAACCGCCTGACGAGCGTGGGGAGCCTGACCCGACAATACGATGCCGCCGGCAACCTGAGGCAGGAATTGCGGTCCGATGGCAGCACGCGCAGCTATGCCTACAACGCAATGAACCGGCTGAGCGCGGTCACCCGCACCGTTGGCGGCTCGGGCGCGATGCCGGTGGCCTCGTATACCACAACGCGCTCGGGCAGCGGTGGCGAAGTACGTGGCGGCGAGCGGGCAGTGGACCTATTATGTATGATCTGGACGGGAAGCTGCTGGTCGAGCAGCCGGGCAACAGCACGGCGCACCGCGATCATGTGTATCTCGATGCCTTACCCCTGGCGCTGATCGATGTACCCGTCAACCCCACTACACAAGCGACCAAGGCCTATGCGATCCACACCGATCATCTCGGCACGCCGATGCGGCTTACGGACACCACCGGAACGGTGGTCTGGGCGCTCGACAGCACGCCCTTCGATGCGATCCACGGTGCTTTCGGCCTGCCCAACGAGGACGTCGATCTGAACGGCATCTCGATCACCTACAACGCGCGCTTCCCGGGGCAATACTTTGATGCCGAGACGGGGCTGAACTACAACTACTTCCGGTATTACGACCCATCTACAGGAAGGTACGTAACTTCCGACCCCATCGGTCTGAATGGTGGTCTAAACACTTATGCGTACGTCGGTGGGAATCCGTTATCTCGCATTGATCCATATGGATTGAGATGTATTCAAGGGGTTGGTTGCTACACCACTCCAGAAGAAGCTACAGCAGCTAATTCCGGTAATTATAATAAATACTATCAGCTTGCATGTGCTGGGGTGATGCTTACGCATGCTTTGCTCAGCACGTTGCTGCTAATGATGATTTGGATGGTCATCTAGCCACTTGGTGGCTGAATCGCGCTTTGGATGAGCATGCTGAAGAAAGCAAGCAATGCATAGACAAAGAAGGAACCATGGAACAGATTCGCAAAGATCTTGCAAATGCCTATGCTGATTATTTGCCGCAATCACAAGACCAAGCGGCTTGGCCAACAGTTAACGGGGTAACTCAATTTCATTGGAATGAATTTGCGAAATATGGATTGCCCCCATCGACATTTGGTGGAACTCCAGGCGGATCAACGCCAGTCTGGTCTAGCCATTGGTGCCCAAATTGTCGTTGATGTTTGAATATCGCTATGGATGACGCACCAGTGATGAAACCAGGATTTTTACGCGCGTTAGTTGGATTTATTTCTAGCTGGGCTGTATCTGTGTTGATTGCATTCTTTTTTGGTTTTTTATTTTCTCTTTACATGCTAGAAGGTCATCGGGTTGATTTTATTAAAGCGATTGGTCAGGGTAGTACAGATGCGTATGATGTATTGCTTTTTGTGGCAGGAACAATAACTATTGTCGCTGCTGTTGTATCTTTGGTGATAACTATTTTTATTGCAGCGCCGCTCTATGTTTTGTCATTGCATAAACAAAAAACTTCAATGCGTATTTATGTGGCTGCGGGTTTGATTATTGCGCTTTCCGCTGCTGTTGTAGTAATCACGATTCAGCAAATCGCATTTCCTCAAGCAGTGTCTGAGGTTTATTGGCTTGAGTTTGTTTCAATGCTTACGGCTGGGCCTGCATATACCACAACGTTCTGGGCGCTTGTGTTTCGCCAGCGATCCTTTATTTAGTAGCGAACACCCCACCCAAGCCCCGCTGTCGCGGGGCTTGTCGTATCGTAAGCGTACGGCGAATACCGTCTGGACAATCAGATGCGTAGGCGTCCGAGTTTCCGGTTTACGATCTCAATGTCGAATTCAGTGGGATCGAACCCATCACCACACCAGGCAAGCATGTCGGCATGCTCCTCGTGCGTGGGGTCTGTGATAGCCTCAAAAAAATATTGATAGCCCGGCGGGCCACCGACATCTTCCGGCGGGCAGGCATTTTCACCGCCAACGCACATGGCTCCCTGCGCCGATTCTGTTGCCGGCAACACCTTTTCGATCTTTATCTTGTGTTCCCACCCGTCACCGAAGTCGTAGACGTAGCGGCAGGTTTTTCCGCGTCCCAAGGCGGAAACGAGCGCAACACCTTTTTCCGCCGTTACGCTCCCGGGTGCATCCCAGTCCGGATCTGGCACGCCATAGCGGCGCTGACCAATCTCGAATTCATGCAGGTGACTATCCGTCCAGCCCATCGCGTACTGGATTACATCGTGCAGTTGGTGGAGTTTGATCGTCTGCGGCACGAGGAGAACCCGCCAGACCTTGGGCTCGACCCATGCGAGTTCGATGCGCAACTGCAGCCATGGACGCGGGGGACGTATCGGACGCACCTTCGTTGCCATGGTTCAGGCCGCCTCTTGCTGATGTCCTGGGATCGCGATCTGCACATTCCACGGCAACAACTCATCGACCCGATTGATTGGATGCTCGCCAATGCAGCCGATCACGTGCCGCAGGTACGCCTCCGGGGTCGAGTCCGCTCAGTTGCGCGCTGCCGATCAGGCTGTACATCGCCGCCGCACGCTCGCCGCCGCTGTCGGAACCGGCAAACAAATAGTTCTTGCGCCCGAGCGCCACGGGACGCAGCGCGCGCTCGGCGGCGTTGTTGTCGATCTCGAGGTGCCCGTCGTCGCGGTAGCGCGTTAGCGCCGCCCAGCGCCCGAGTGCGTAACGCACAGCCTCGGCCAGCCCCGATTTGCGCGGCACCTGGGTCAGGATGTTGTCCAGCCACGCGTGCAGTTGCTTGAGTATCGGACCGGCCCGCGCCTGGCGAACCGCGCGACGCGTATCGGGCGGGTGGCCCCGAATCTCGGCCTCGACCGCATACAGCGCGGCGATTTGCGCCAGTGCGGCAGCGGCCAGCGGGCTGCCCTGAGCCTGGTGCACCTCGTAGAGCTTGCGCCGGGCGTGCGCCCAGCACGCGGACTCGACGATTTGCTCACTCGCAAACAGTTTGCCGAAGCCGGCATACCCATCGGCGTGCAGGGTGCCGTGGAAGGCTTGCAGGTGCCGTTGCGGATGCACGCCCTTGCGATCCGGCGAATAGGCAAACCACACCGCCGGTGCGCTGTCGCCGTGGGCGGGGCGTTCATCACGCACCAGGTCCACAGCCGTGCGGTCTTCGTGCGGCCACGTCCGGGTGCGAGTACCGGCACCGGGGTGTCATCGGCGTGCAGCGTCGCGCCGGCGAGCACATGACGGCGGGTCGCGTCGACAAGGGGGTGCAGCAGGGTTGAGCATTCGCCTACCAACCGGCCAGCGTCGAACGCGACAGATCCACGTCCTCGCGCATAGATCCCGCTCTGCCGGTACAGCGGCAGGTGGTCGCGGCACTTGAGACCAGCACGTGCGCCAGCAATCCCGGACCGGCCTTGCCGCGCGCGATCGGGCGCGCTGGCGCATCGGCCTGCACGATCGCTCACCGCCGCCAGCTTCGGGCGCACATGGCGAATCACCTTGCAGCGCGCCGGTACATACTCCAGCATCTCGGCGACATCCTCGCCAATCAGGCGTAACCGACCCCGCAGTCGGGGCAGCAGGTGCCGGCAGGGTGTGGATCTGCATCTCGCGCGGCAGATGGGCCGGGAGCGGTTTGCGTACGGGAATGCGGGGCCCGGCACGCGCGGCACCCGGATCGACCGCAACCGAACCGATCGTTGGGGTAGGCTGCGTGGTGGCCAACAGATTGAGCTGATCAACATGGCCCTCGAAGCGCTCGGCGCGGCGGCCAAAGTGCAGGCGCTGCAACGGCGATCATCAGCTTCAGATGGGCGATCTCGCTGCGCTGCGTCGCAATAACAGCCTGCAATTTGGCGGTGTTATCGGGGTGGTTATCAGCAGCGTTTTGCATGCGTGCATTATAGTTTTGCATAAATCGCCGCAAAAAACGCCGTGAATTTGCGAGCCAGACGTGGCGCGGTGCGCACCGGACGGCGCCAATCGATGCCCCCGAGCAGCATCGATAATTGCGCGTGCGACAACGCCACTTTGCCCGCTTGTGCCTGTGGCCACGAAGTGTCCGCGCTCGAGGCGCTTGGCAAACAAACACATCCCGTCGCCATCCCACCACAGCACTTTGATGCGATCGCCGCGTCGACCGCGGAAGACAAACAACTGCCCCGAGAACGGGTCGGCGAGCAGCTGCGACTGCACCAGTGCCGCCAGGCCATCGAAGCCGCGGCGCATATCCGTCGCACCCGCCGCAATCCAGATCCGGGTGCCCGCCAGCAATGCCATCATCGCAGCAACTGCTCGAGTACCACGCGCAGTGTCGACATGCGGTTGCCCTTCGATATGCAGCCGGCCACGCGAACACTCGATGAGCAGTGAACCGTTGCCCTGAGCACGTGCATGATGTGCAGTCGCAGACGGCTGTGTGACTGCGCTGTGGACGATCTCCACTTGAACACCTGGTTGGCATTGATGCCATGATGACGGGCAATCCGCGCGACCGACAAGGCTCCCGGACGAAAGGTCTCCTCGACGACGACACGTTTGAATTCCTGAGAATGATGCCGATACCGACTGCGACCCCGCGCAGGTGAAACAGGATCAAGCGAATTTGTGTCCATAAATCATTCGTGGACTCAATTGGTGTGTCCCCTCCAGAGGGTATGCTTACGAACCGCTACCGTCGCGTCGAGAGGGTGCTGGCCGGACGCTTACGTCGTATCTGCCTTTAGCGGCGGGTTGTTTTATTTACTCCCTTGTGCCGCCTTCGCGGTGCTCCTTGTAGCGGCCTGGCTTTGGGTGCGTTGCACCATGCGCTTGGCCTGGTGCTTCAGGATCAGGCCGTCCAGCACCTCCAAAGCCGTCTTACGCTCTTCCTCGTCAAATTGACGCAGGGCTTCAAACTGGAGTTTCAGCTCATCGTCCGGCCCGCGCTCGTCTTCCTCGAACAATAGCCAGTCCGTGCTGGCCGTCAACGCCGCCAATTTCTTCATCACGTCCGGTGTCGGCTGGGCGGTGCCCGCCTCATAGCGCTGAATCTGCGTCAGATGCACCCTGGACAGGTCGGCCGTCCCTGCTACGTGGAAAAAAGGGGACAGATTCTGATGTATCCCCACAAATTACGTAGCATGGAGTTCATTGTAAAACGCCTCGATGGCGGAGCAGAGCAGCTTGGGGTCTGGCATTCGTGAAGCGGTTCCCGGCAGCTGTCAAGCGACACCCAGTATTGCGCACTAAGGCGACGCAGTCTTGCGCATGGTTTCCGGGATTTGTGTCGCTGAATCAAGGAGTTGAAGGGTAGATCCCGTTGTCCAGCGACACCGGGATGTGTGGTGGCTATTGATTGGCGGCAGCGAGCGCAGTCTCGAGGTCACGGAGCCGGTAGGATCGCCCGCGGATATTCAGTACATGGCTGTGATGCAGCAACCGATCCAGAATCGCGGTGGCGAGGATTTCATCGCCGGCAAGGATGTCGGGCCACGCTTCGACGCCCTTGTTGGTGGTGATCAGAATGGCGCCCTTCTGATAGCGGTGTGCAACTAGCCGGAAGAACAACGAGGCGTCCTGTCGCGTCATCGGTTCAAAGCCCACTTCGTCGAGGATCAGCAAGCTCGTGTTGATGTACTTCTTGCGCCGCAGCAGTGCGGCACTGAGCGCGGCGTCACGACGCATCACGGCGAGTAGCTCGTCGAGCCGGTAGAACACCACGCCGAACCCGTGCTCGATCGCCTTCACGCCGAGCGCGACCGCAAGGTGTGTTTTGCCGACCCCAGGCGGCCCTTGGATCAGGAGTGTGCGGTTCTCACGGATCCACTGGCAGGTCGCCAACGTCTCTATGCGCGAGCGCTCGACCGAGGGCTGGAACGAGAAGTCGAAGGAAGCCAGGTCGGCAACCCGGAGAGTCGCAGCGAGGTCTGCAGGCGACGTTCCTCACGCCGATCGAGTTCGGCATCGAGTAGCTGATCGAGCAGTTGGTGCGGCGCGCTGTTGTCTTTGACGGCCTTGCTGATGAGTTCGTCGAGTTGCTCGGCGGCGTACAGGCACCCAATGCGCTCAAGACGGTTTCGGGTGGCGTCGAGATCGACCGTGGTGGTGTGAGCTTTGCGGTTCATCGGGCCACCTCCGCGAGTGCCGCGTAGAGATTGAGCGGGCGCTGCTCGGGGCGCAGGGCATTGATGGCCTGCAGCTTGCGGCCCATGCGCCCGAGTGGCTGCGGTGCTTGCACGGTGGGGGTGGACGGACCGTCGTAATGCGCCGGATCGATCAGGATGCGCTCGGGCGTATGACGCGGGTGCACGGCGATCACGCGGTAGTCGGCCAGTATCTGCACGCGCCCGGCACCGCCGCGGATCTCGACGCGCTGACCAATCCGGGTGAACGGCACCGAGTAGCGTCGTTGTTCGAAGCCGATGGTGGCATCGGGGGCAACGGTGCGTGTGACGGCGATGTCAAAGGGCTCGGGCAGGATCGGCAGCGGCGCGAGCTGGCGCTGCTCCAGGGCAAAGCTCTGCGCCACGCTGAGCCCGGTCGCCGGACAGATGCGCAGTGCGCTGAGGCGGACGATGTGTTCATCGGTCGCCTGCTGCAGTTCGGCCAGGCTGTCCCAGTGGCGCGCATACGGCGAGAAGCGGCCACGCAGGTCACGCACCAGTCGCTCGACCTTGCCCTTGGCCTGCGGGGCACGTGGCAGGCAGGCATCGATATGAAAGCCCACGCTGCGCGCATAGGTGCGGTAGTGTTCATTGATCATGCCCCAAGGGCCGGCGCCACGCGCCATCCCGGTCTTGAGGTTATCGATGTTATGTGCCCGCCACCGTTATGTGGCGGTGGCAGGCAAAGCCGATGACAATCATCGGTGGAGCACGC